>CAMKSY010000009.1 GCA_946415545.1 uncultured Pelosinus sp.
ATTGTCCTGGAAAGGTAAAAAGATTACGATTAATCAAAATCAGACTGGAGACTTTGCCAAAAAGTTATTTGATACCGTGACAGACATACAATATGGTAAAGTGAAAGATACCTTTGGATGGGTTGACCAAGTTACTAAATTGTAGATTAGAAATGTAGTAAAATGCTCAAAATAGTACCTCTGACACCCGGAGGTATTATTTTTTTATTTATCAGAAGAAATATTAAAGGTTTTCCGTAATATTGGGTAGAATAAATTAATATTTATTGTTATTATTCTTACGATTATGATGAGGAGTCTGGCGTATGTTGCTACAAATTCAAGGAATTATCTCTACGATTAGTTTATTAGATCTTCTGGATATGATCATAGTGGCTTTTGTTTTGTATAAGCTGTATGTCATGATCCGTGACACAAGAGCCCTGGCTTTACTGAAGGGGCTGATCGTGCTATTAATTGCCACCGTTATCAGTAAATGGCTGGGACTTAATGTGATCAACTGGTTATTGAACAAAACCATGACAGTCGTTTTGGTAGCCTTACCGATTGTTTTTCAGCCAGAGCTTAGACGTGCTTTAGAACAATTAGGTCGAGGAAATTTATTTAAGAAAAGTGTATTCTTAGATGAACAGGAACAAGAAAGCCTATTAGACGAACTAGGAAAAGCTGTAGCTGTGCTAGCTAAGAACAAAATCGGCGCTCTTATTGTACTAGAACGGGAAACAGGTCTTAGTGATTATATTGAAACCGGAATTAAAGTAGATGGTCTTGTTTCCAATGAGTTTCTAATTAACATTTTTATTCCGAATACTCCTATGCATGATGGGGCAGCCATCTTAAGAGGAAGTCGAATTATGGCAGCAGGTTGTTTACTGCCATTGACGGAAGATCGAAGCCTGAATAAAGAATTGGGTACAAGGCATAGAGCCGCGATTGGCATTACGGAGCAGTCAGATGCTGCAGTGGTGATTGTGAGCGAAGAAACAGGAATTATTTCTCTAGCCCGGGGTGGAAGACTGGTACGAGACCTGGATGCAGAATTATTAAAAGAGAAAATACGTCCGTTGTTTTCCAGTAAAAATCACACCTTTGGCAACTTCTTGAACTGGAGGCAGTATTCATAATGGATAGACTTCCAAAGAAAAATATGACAGCAAAGATTATAGCACTCATTTCTGCGATTATCTTATGGATTTTTGTAATGAATGAACAAAATCCTCCTGTGGAGATTAATATGGAAATTCCTCTGGAAGTACGCAATCTTTCCAGTACTGTTGTAGCTGTAGATGTTCCTGATTCGATTCGAATCAGAGTACGAGGTCCAAGGACGGTGATTGCCGGACTTGCGAAACAAGATATCAAGGCATACGTTGACTTAAAAGGGCTATCAGAAGGCGTAAATACTGCCAAAGTCCATACTACGATTCCCACAAGTATTGAAGTGGTAGAAGTCAATCCTGATCCTATTACGTTTCACTTAGACAGCATTGTCAGTCGGCAGCTTCCTGTAGAGGTAAAGTTAAGCGGTGCACCACCTGCTAATATTATTGTAGACAAAATAACCTACAGCGCTCAGAATGTCGTTGTGGTGGGGCCAAAAGGCTTATTAGAGACAGCGGCTAAAGCAGTGGCTTATGTGGACGTGGCAGGAAAAAGTGCAGATTTTACCTTAGGAGTTCCTTTAAAGTTGCTAGATCACAATGGTAAGGGTGTGGAAGAAGGCCTCCAGATGAAGCCAAATAGTATGTATGTTTCGCTATTCTTTGTCCCCAATATTGTTAAAAAGACTGTTGATATTAAACCGAATATCACGGGGCAGTTAGCAAAAGATGCTGCGCTAAAGCAAATACTTACGAACCCCAATAAAATAGAGATCAGCGGTGATCGCCAAATCATAGACAAAGTTGATGCAGTGTATACCGAGCCAATTAGCTTGAATGGAATTGATAAAGATGTAGAAGTGGAAGGAAAGCTGCAGGTACGAGAAGGGGTTACCTATAGCAAAAATACCATAAAAGTGAATATTACAGTAATCAAACAGCAATGATAGAAATATAGCAATACGAAGGAGCGAAAATCGTTGTTACGGATCATGAATATGCGGGTGCTGCTAGACAATGAGACATCTTTAAATCGGTTGGCAGCAAAAAGGCTTAAAATACCACCCCAAGCTGTGCTTGAGGTGGTCATTGTACGTCGGGCTCTAGATGCTCGTCGAAAAAATAGTATTAGCTTTGTTTATACCCTGGATGTCAAGATTGCACTACCCGAAGGTCAGGTGCTTTCGCGGTTGAAAGGTGATAAAGATATCTCTGTGACCAAAGAATATGTGCCAGAAGTCATTGTACAAGGGCAGAATACATTAGCGCACCCCCCGGTTGTCATTGGATTCGGACCTGCTGGCATGCTGGCAGCTTTGACCTTGGCACAGCATGGGTATAAACCAATTCTATTAGAGCGGGGACGAAATATTGAGCAGCGAACCCGGGATGTAAGTACGTTCTGGCAAACTGGGCAGTTTGATGCGGTTTCTAATGTACAGTTTGGTGAAGGGGGAGCAGGTACCTTTTCCGATGGTAAGCTGACTACTCGCGTTAATGATCCACTCATGCGTCAAGTTCTAGATATCTTGATTAGGGCAGGAGCACCAGAAGAAATCGCTTATTTGCATAAGCCCCATATTGGTACAGACAAACTACGGGAAATTGTGAAATCCATCAGGCAAGAGATCATTGCTTTAGGTGGACGAGTGGAATTTGAATCTAAGGTTACCAATATTGATGTAGCAGAAGGACAGCTAAAAGGTATCGTTGTCAATGACACTACTTATATACCCTGCTGTACAGCCCTATTTGCGATTGGGCACAGTGCCCGGGACACCTATGAGATGCTGCACCAACAAGGAGTGACTATGGAGGCTAAAGCCTTCTCCATGGGGGTTCGAATTGAACATCCCCAAGAAGTGATTGATACTTCACAATATGGCATATCGGCAGGACACCCGCAGCTAAAGGCAGCGGATTATGCTCTTGTCTATCATGCAAAAGACACTGGTCGTACTGCCTATTCCTTTTGCATGTGTCCAGGCGGCCTGGTAGTAGCTGCTTCCTCTGAAACAGGAGGAGTGGTGACCAATGGTATGAGTTTATATAATCGGGCCTCTGGAGTGGCCAACAGCGCCTTGGTGGTCAATGTAACGCCAGAAGATTTTGGCGGAGAAGTGTTAGGCGGTATCCATTATCAGCGTAAATATGAGCAATTAGCTTTTGTCTGTGGGGGCGGTAATTATCATGCTCCTTTGCAGACTGTAGGTGATTTTCTGGCAGGGACAACTGGCAGTACCGCTTTTGCAACCAAACCTAGCTATAAGCCGGGAGTACGGGCAGCGGACTTGCGTCAATGCCTGCCTGAATTTGTAACGAATACTCTTGCGCAGGCATTGCCAGATTTTGAACGTAAAATTAAAGGTTTTGCCAGTCCAGAGGCGGTTATGATTGGAATAGAAACGAGAACCTCAGCACCTGTTAGAATCTTGCGTGGCAGTGATTATCAGTCGCTAAATACGAAAGGGTTATATCCGATTGGGGAAGGTGCCGGCTATGCTGGCGGTATTATGAGTGCCGCACTTGACGGCCTTAATTCCGCAATTTCGATAATAAAAAAGAGCAAAGTCTAAAAAAGGGGGAACGTAAAATATATGGGTAGACTTTTTGGAACAGATGGCGTACGTGGGGTAGCCAATGCACAGCTAACACCAGAATTAGCTTTTAAATTAGGCTGGGCAGCAACAACCTATTTTGGTAAAGAATATCATACCAGTCCGGTCATGGTAATTGGTCGTGATACACGAATTTCTGGTCATATGCTTGAAGCTGCATTAGCAGCTGGGATTTGCTCAGCAGGAGGGCATGCAGTACTATTAGGGGTGGTTCCAACTCCGGCAGTGGCTTATTTGGCAGGAAGAATCAATGCCCAGGCAGGGGTGGTTATCTCTGCATCTCATAATCCATATCCTGATAATGGGATCAAATTCTTTGCAGGATCTGGCTATAAATTGCCTGATGCTGTAGAAGATGAACTGGAAGAACTGGTATTTACCTATAAAGAAGATATGGAGCGTCCTGTGGGGGATGGAGTTGGCACTATCGTGCATCGCCATGATCTGCTAAAAGAATATATCGATTATTTAGTAAATACAGTGGATGTCGATTTCACTGGATTAACAATGGTAGTGGATTGTGCTCATGGAGCTGCCTATGAAGTAGGACCCATCGTATATGAACGGCTAGGTGCCAAGGTCATTACCATTAATAATAAGCCTACAGGCATTAATATCAATGCTAACTGTGGTTCTACCCATATGGAAGGACTGCAAGAAGCTGTAGTGCACCATAAAGCTGATTTTGGCATTGCTCATGATGGTGATGCAGACCGCTGTTTGGCCGTAGATGAAAAAGGTGCTATTGTTGATGGCGATCAAATGATGGTTATTTGTGCATTAGATCGCTTGAGGGCAAATAAGCTGAAAGATAATACTTTGGTTGCCACTGTGATGAGTAATATCGGCCTATACCAAGCCATAAAAAAAGCAGGGGGTAAAGTCGAAGTAACAGCAGTAGGTGACCGCTATGTACTCGAAGCAATGCGGGAGAAATCATTTATACTAGGTGGAGAACAATCAGGGCATGTGATATTTGCCGAACATAGTACAACAGGAGATGGTGTATTAACAGCTCTCCAATTGATTGCAGCTTTGAAAAAAAGCGGTAAGACCATGGCGGAGCTGGCAGGTGTTATGACTCGCTATCCTCAATTGCTGGTGAATGTATGTGTGGCAAGTAAAAACGGCTGGGAAGAAAATCCAGAAATTCTCCGCTCCATCGAAAAAGGCAATACTCAGCTAGGAGAAAACGGCCGCATCTTAGTCCGCCCTTCCGGCACGGAACAATTGATCCGTGTTATGGCAGAAGGACCATGTATGACAGAACTGGAGCGGATTGTACATGAAATCGCTGCTGTAGTAAAAAAAGAACAAGGATGAGTTGACCAAAGTCGTTGTTTATATTACAATGAAGATGCAAAGGAGCACAATTGTGCTCCTTTGCATATGTATAGTATTATATGAATAGGAGGTGAGAAATGGATAAAGCAAAGAAGATTGGTGGAAACTATATTTTACGAGAGATCAGAATCAAATAGTATAGCGCTGGAGCTTGCGCGACATAGTACCACATCTCGGTGGCAGCCTGTATAAGGGCGTGTTGACGTTAAGCAGACGAGGAAGAGGTTTATCGAGACGATTCAGCGGATACCTCTCGGCTACCTGCGGCCGTTAGACAGCGACAAAACTGTAAGGTAACTTGCAAGACAAAGCGACTGGGGCAGATTGACAGAATGATTTGAATTGTATTTGAAATTTAGGAGGAATTACCATATGTGTGGTATCGTTGGCTATATAGGCCCTGAACAGGCCTCAACTTTTTTGATGGATGGCTTAAGCAAACTGGAATATCGGGGATATGATTCTGCAGGAATTGCTGTATTTGATGGTACACAAATTCATGTAGAAAAAAGTGTAGGCCGCTTAGCAAATTTAGAAAAAAAATTAGAAAGCAATAAACTTGTTGGGAATTTAGGTATTGGTCACACTCGCTGGGCAACTCATGGTCGTCCTTCTGATGTAAATTCCCATCCTCATACAGACTGCTCAGGAGATTTTGTTGTAGTGCATAATGGTATTATTGAAAACTATATGCACTTAAAAGAAAAACTTATTGCCAAAGGTCATATTTTTGCTTCTGAAACAGATACAGAAGTCGTAGCTCATCTGGTAGAAGAATATTACAAAGGTGACTTTGAAGCGGCAGTAAAGCAAGTATTATCAGAAATTGAAGGTTCTTACGCTTTAGTATTTATGACAAAACATGAGCCAGATAAAATTATCTGCACGAAACAAGACAACCCATTGGTCATTGGTCTAGGAGAAGGCGAGAATTTTATCGCATCTGACATTCCAGCCATCATTAATCGCACCCGTAGAACCTATATCTTAAGTGACGGAGAATTGGCTGTTGTAACCAAAGACTCTGTATGGGTTATGAATCGTCAAGGTGTACCCATCACCAAGAAAGTATTTGAAGTGCATTGGGATGCAGAAGCTGCTGAGAAAGGCGGCTATGAACATTTCATGATCAAAGAAATCTATGAGCAGCCAAGAGCCATTCGAGAAACCATGTCCAGCCGTTTAGCAAAAGATGATAGCCATATTATCTTAGATGAACTGAAATGGACCAAACAAGAAATGGCAGCGATCAAAAAAATAGTGGTTGTAGCTTGCGGAACTGCTTATAATGCTGGTCTTGTAGGCAAATATTATCTTGAATCCTTGTCTCGTATTCCTGTAGAAGTAGATGTAGCTTCTGAATTCCGCTACCGCTCTCCGCTAGTGGATGAAAATACCTTAGCGATTGTGGTGAGTCAATCCGGTGAAACACTAGATACGTTAGCCGCTTTGAAAGAAGCAAAACGTCTTGGAGCGAAAACACTGGCGATTACCAATGTTGTTGGTTCTTCGATTTCTCGGGAAGCGGATCAAGTCATTTATACTTGGGCCGGTCCAGAGATTGCAGTAGCTTCCACAAAAGCATATACGACTCAACTGGTTCTCATGAGCATGCTAGCGATCTACATTGCTGGACTTCGTGATACCATTTCCGCAGAACGCAGTCGTGAACTAATCTCTGGTTTGCGTAATCTGCCAGTTCAATTGCATGAAATATTAGAAGATGTGGAATCCATTAAAACCTTTGCTCAAAAGTATGGTTTTAACGAAGATGTATTCTTCATCGGTCGTTCTTTAGATTATGCCGTAGCCTTAGAAGGTGCATTAAAGCTGAAAGAAATCTCCTATATTCATGCCGAAGCCTATGCAGCTGGAGAATTAAAACATGGTACATTAGCTCTCATTATTGAAGGCGTACCTGTTATCGCTCTAGCTACGCAACATGACGTATATGAGAAAACACTTAGCAACATCAAAGAAGTCAAAGCTCGTGATGCAGTTGTCATTGGTATTGCTCAGCAGGGTGATGAACAAATTAACAAATATGTAGATCACACCATTTTCATTCCGAAAGCTGATAAATTCTTAGCACCAATCCTCGCTGTTCTTCCTCTTCAATTGTTGGCTTACTACGCTGCCGTAACCCGTGGTTGCGACGTAGATAAACCAAGAAATTTGGCGAAGTCAGTGACAGTAGAATAATATAGATATTGAATAACGGGGAGTGATTTCACTCCCCGTATTTTGCTATTAAAAAGACTCCAAATGAAACAAATACTAGGAATTCCAGCAATTTTATGGGGAGAACCAGCGGCTAAGCTATTTATTGCTGTCCATGGAAATATTTTAGGCAGTGGCTGAGAGATACTATTTGATTGCCAGCCATCTTCAAGTACCCTTTACGGCTGAAACTAGGTGAGGCAAAGAAACGTGGAGAGGATGATGATAGAATACTAAGCAATTGAATGAAAAACCACTATATGGTAGTCTTTAGAATAAGATGAGATGCCATAAAGTGGTTTTTTATAAGAATAAAATCAGATTTTCCTGCGTATTTGATGGTAGTATGGTTGTAGGAGTTGATGGCCAAGCAAAACTATATAAAAAGGAATGTGATGTTACTTTGTTTAGCAAAAAAAAGATAGAGAAAAAAATTCAATTTGATGATGTTATTAAAAAGGTCTGGCTAATACGGCATGGACAAAGTACAGCTAATGCTGGAGCGGCTACCGACAATCATATAACCATTCCATTATCGGCCGATGGACATGAACAAGCTAAACAGGTAAGTTTATCTTTTCCAGAAACACCTACTTTAATTATTACATCTCCTTTTTTAAGAACCCAGCAAACTGCAGAGCCGACAATGAAACGTTTTCCTAACGTCAGTTGTGAAGTATGGGATGTAGAGGAGTTTACCTATCTATCTCCAGAGACCTGCATAGGTACAACTGCTGCTGAACGCAAAGAAAGAGTAAATGAATATTGGGAACGACTTGATCCTGACTATATAGACGGAGAGGGAGCAGAAAGCTTTACGATGTTTTTGTCTCGTGCTCAAATTACCATTGAACGTTTAAGTCAAATGAAAAGTGGATTTATCGTCATGTTTACTCATGCACAATTTATGAGGGCTATGTGGGTGTTAAACAACGCCAACGGAGAAGAGGCAAAATCTCTTATGAAATGTTTTAGAGAATTGCCGCGTTTTGAAAATTGTGAAATTATGAGATGGGAATGATATAGGCTAGTAGTAGGAAAGCAGTGTATTGATATAAAATAAGAATAGCTTTATAGTGAAGTATAGCATAACAGCTCTACTCGGAGGTTTCAATGACGATTTTTTTTATTCAATTAAATGATTGGTTATCCAAAAACATGTTTATTGTAGTGCTTTCAGGACTATTTCTAGGTTTTTTTGTTTCGATTGCTGATTCCCCGACTTTACGGTTCATTGTAGTGGCGTTATTCGCTTACATGACCTTTATTACTGCGTTAGGCACAAGCTTTAAGGAGTTCACTGCCGTGCTAAAGAAACCATGGATTCCGATATGGGTGCTGGTTTTAGTTCATTTTGTTACACCCATGACAGCTTGGGCAGTTGGCATGATCTTTTACCCCAATGATGCTGACATCCGATTAGGATATCTAATCGGTTCTTCCATTCCAATAGGGGTTACATCCATTATTTGGACCTCGCTAATCAAAGGCGATTTGGGCATATCGTTTGTTGCAGTAACATTGGATACTTTTATTGTACCTACAGTATTGCCATTGTTTTTCCATATTGTTGTTGGTCAAACCATTGACATTAGCTATGGTAAAATGGTTATCGACCTTATGCTTATGGTTACGCTGCCTAGTCTCTTCGGTATGTTTCTGCATGATTGGACAAAAGGCAGAAGTATCAATTTTGCTAAAAGCATTGGTGGTGCCACATCAAAAGGAGCACTCTTTCTGGTTATCCTAATCAATTCAGCTGTTGTAATGCCACAAATAAATTGGGATATCTCCATAATAAAAACGTTACTTGTTACCTTATTTGTTGTATCAGCAAGCTTCTTTGTCGGATACCTAGGATCATTTGCATTAAAAGAAAGAACGCAGAGTATTATACAAACGATGATTTTTAATGTGGGCATCCGTAATAACGCTTGTGGACTCGTCATTGCACTCACGTATTTTCCGCCACGGGTGGCAGTTCCTATGACACTGGCTATTTTGTATCAGCAGCCACTCGCGACAATTGTATCTCACTTATACAAACGTCTCCAAACAAGCTAATGTTCTTACAGTAACTGAATTTGCTAAATCTGATTATTCTTCCTATGAGATGTACTTCTTTCACTATATTGTGACTAAACTGTAAAAGTTAAAAAAGATCAATAAAACTGATTAAATTTATCACTACGCAATACGAAAGATATATGGTATTATCCAATTAAGGATTAGAAATCCTGTCAAATGTTATAATAATCTTAGATGTGATTTTTTTATTTGATAATTGAATTATTTATTTCATAGGAAAGGCTATGAAAAGGAATAGTATCCACAAATTGATTTCAGAAAGCTGTTGGATGATGGGAAACAGTATGAGAGATGTGGTGAACTCGCCTTGGAGCTTCTGGCTGAAATGTAGTAGGTCATGACGGCAGTCCTCCGTTATCGGGATAGGCATGAGTCGTGCCGGTGAGTGTATGTTGATCATGAAATAGAGTGGTACCGCGAGAGCTTTGTCTTTCGTCTCTATAATTCGTTGTTATGGATTATAGGACGGAAGATTTTTTTGTTGCATGCGGTGAAATAAGGAGGGTATTATGAAGAATTTTGAAAAATATGAAAAGGCATATTTTATGCCGCCCCAAGTATCTTATGACTGGGTTACTAAAGATCATATCGATAAGCCCCCAATCTGGTGCAGCGTTGATTTAAGAGACGGAAATCAAGCACTGATCGAGCCAATGAGCCTGGAGGAAAAAATAGATTTTTTTCAGATGCTGGTGGACATTGGTTTTAAAGAAATTGAGGTGGGTTTCCCAGCGGCATCCGATACGGAATATAATTTCTTACGGGCATTAATCGAGAGAAACATGATACCTGCAGATGTAACCATTCAAGTACTAACTCAAGCCCGGGAACATATTATTAAAAAAACATTTGAAGCTGTTAAAGGAGCACCCCATGCTGTAATTCATTTGTATAATTCTACATCGGTTGCACAGAGGGAGCAGGTGTTTAGAAAGAGTAAGGAAGAAATCAAGCAGATTGCGGTTGATGGAGCAGAGCTATTAAAGAAATTGGCAGAAGAGACATCCGGTAATTTTTCATTTCAGTACAGCCCGGAGAGTTTTCCAGGAACGGAAGTGGATTATGCCCTTGAAATATGTAATGCGGTTCTGGATGTATGGAAGCCTACTCCTGATAAAAAAGCAATTATCAATCTGCCTACAACAGTTGAAAATGCAATGCCCCACGTATTTGCAAGTCAAGTGGAATTTATGAATAAGAATTTAAAATACAGGAATTCTGTTATATTGTGCTTGCATCCTCACAACGATAGAGGCTGCGGTGTTTGTGATGCCGAGCTGGGAATGCTTGCAGGTGCCGATCGAATTGAAGGAACCTTATTTGGAAACGGAGAGAGAACAGGGAATGTGGATATTATTACATTGGCAATGAACCTGTTTTCACATGGCGTTGATCCTAAACTTGATTTTAGCAATATGCCGGAAATATGCGAGAAATATGAACTTTTAACTCGCATGCAAGTGCATGCTCGCCAGCCTTATGCAGGCGAACTCGTATTTACCGCTTTCTCAGGATCCCATCAAGATGCAATTGCTAAGGGAATGAATTACAGAACAGAAAAGAAAACGAATACATGGTCAGTTCCGTACCTTCCGATTGACCCTAAGGATGTTGGGAGGGAATATGATTCAGATGTCATCAGAATTAATAGCCAGTCAGGCAAAGGCGGTATTGGCTACATTCTAGAAGGAAACTATGGAATGTCTATTCCTGCTAAGATGAAAGAAGACGTAGGTTACACGGTGAAAGGTGTTTCTGACAGAGAGCACAAAGAATTATCACCCCAATGGGTATATCAAATATTTGAAGAAAAATATGTAAATAATACTCCGCATTTCCACATAGAAGAATTTCATTTTAAACAAATGGATGGCATTATGGCACAAGTTATCATAAATCATAAGGGACAGATTAGAACGATTGTAGGAAATGGTAATGGGCGATTGGATGCTGTCAGCAATGCAATAAAGCAATATTTTGGCATCCATTATGAATTAGCTATTTATGAAGAACATGCACTTTCAAAAGGCTCTTCCTCCAAGGCGGTTTCCTATGTCGGAGTTAACTTTAGCAACAAATTACTCTGGGGTGTTGGAATTGATGATGACATTATTACCTCTTCGATTGATGCTCTTGTAGTAGCTGTCAATCAAATAGACGAGATACAGGCGGATGATAAATGCAGAGATGAAAGAATTAATGAAATCATAAATTACATCCAGACCAATTACTTAACTGTGACCTTAGAGAAACTCTCAGAGCAGATGCATCTTTCGGTTCCCTATCTATCGAAATATATCAAAGAAAAATCCGGAGGGACATTTGGTGAAATCCTTAGAAATGTCCGCATGAAAAAAGCTTGTACTCTTTTGCGAAGCGGAAGTATGACAGTCGAAAAAATTGCCGATAGCGTGGGTTATCAGAACGTAGAACATTTCAATCGATTATTCAAGAAAAAATATGGAACGACGCCAGTTCAGTTTCGTAATAAGAAGTAGCCGAAATACCCCCATTCGTAGGAATTTTAAACTACAAGTGGGGGTATCATGATAATCGAAAAAGAACGCCAGTCTGATTGCAGCCCCTCCTATTCTCAGAACGTCTGCCTGCAGAACATGTAAAGGGGTGGGATGATCGGTGTGGAAGTAGTGGTCTGGCTATATAAACCATCTTAGATAACAAGAAACTATTTGTGCAGGCACCCACCAAAATGAGAACGTATCTGATAAAGACAGCCTGGTGATAGTTGACAGGAAGGAGCTACATGTGGTATCTTAATAAATATTACTTAGCTGATCAGATAACTGAAGGCTGAGAACGTTTGTATAAGCGTTCTCGGCCTTTTTTGTTTTGTATTTAAGTCGTACTACGAACGAAAAGGGCTGAGAATTAGTGGAAGCATTGATAATTAGGAGTTATGAAAAATGATTAATTTTATCGATATCAGTAAGACGTTTACGATGACAAAGCAGCAAACAAATGCGTTAGACCATGTATCTTTGCAAGTTAAAGCCGGAGACATATTTGGGGTAATTGGATTTAGCGGAGCCGGGAAGTCTACATTGCTGCGAATGGTGAATGGATTGGAGACGCCGACTGGCGGACGGATAGAAGTAGACGGACAGGATATCAATACACTGCCATTTTCTGAATTGCGGCAAGTACGAAAACGTATTGGTATGATATTTCAGCAGTTCAATTTGTTGAATTCAAAGACCGTGTATGACAATATCGCTATTCCGTTATTATTGAATCGTGTAGGAGAGAAAGAGATTCGGGCAAGAGTCTCTGAACTGCTGGAATTTGTAGGCTTATCAGATAAAGTGAACGCATATCCAAATCAATTGTCAGGCGGACAAAAACAACGTGTCGGTATTGCCCGGGCGTTGGCTACCAGCCCGTCAATTCTATTGTGTGATGAGGCAACAAGCGCCTTGGACCCGGAAACAACAGACTCTATTTTGCGGCTGTTGGAAAAAATCAATCGTGAGCTGAAGATTACCATTCTTATTGTTACGCATGAGATTCATGTAATCCAGCGTATCTGCAACAAAGTGGCAGTAATGGAACACGGACGGGTAATCGAATGGGGCTCCGTTCTTGATGTATTCAGTAATCCTCAGCAAGAGATAACAAAAAAGTTTGTACAGACGGTTATTGCTGATAAAATTCCGGACAGTATTATTCAGGAACTGAAAGGTGATAGACGAAATTATAAAATTATTAGGCTGCAGTTTCTGGGTGAAAATGTAAGGGATAATGTACTGTATCGCATCAACAAGGATTTCGATGTTGAGACAAACATATTGTTTGCTTCAGTCAATGAGTTACAACAAACAGTATTGGGGATTTTTGTTATCCAGATTATTGGAGATAGTCCGAAAATAGAGAAAGTAGTAGACTATATCCTGAATCAGCAGCTTAGTTGGCGGGAGGTGATAATATGATGGAGCTTGGCGTACCATTTTCTAAGATTGTGCTGGCCGCGCAGCAAACGATTTACATGGTTTCCGTTTCATTGGTAATCGGTTCGGTTATTGCCATGATGATGGCGATGACGCTGGTTTTAACCAATGACAACGGTATCTTAAAGAATAAATATGTATACACGGTGTTAAATACCGTCATCAATATTATCCGGAGTATTCCGTTTATTATTTTAATGGTATTTATTTTGCCTTTGACGAAAGAACTTGTGGGAACCAGAGTGGGAACAACAGCGGCATTAGTGCCTTTGGTTGCCTTTATTGCGCCATATCTGACGCGGCTGTTTGAAAATTCAATTTTAGAAGTGGATAAAGGAATTGTGGAAGCGGCCCAAGCCATGGGAGCGTCCTATTTTGAAATTATTCGGTACTTCTTGCTGCCAGAGGCTTATGGCTCGCTGATTTTATCGGTTACCACCGGTACGATAGGCCTCATTGGGGCGACTGCTATGGCAGGGGCTATCGGAGCCGGGGGCGTAGGTGACTTGGCGCTGACCTATGGTTATGAACGATTGAATTTTCCGCTTATGCTATTTACCGTAATTGTATTAATCATATTTGTCCAAATCATCCAGTCGATCGGAAATTATTTTTCTTCTAAAGTGCGGAATCATTAGAGTATGCCTTAAAGTGGTGGAATGGTATAAAAAGTGCGCCAGTCAACGCTCCCGATCGATTGAAGGCACGCCTTAAGTAATTTGAAATAAAAAGATAGAGAAAAGGGGATTTTTATGATGAATGTAAAAAAGTTTGCAGTGTTTTTATTGGCAGCTATGCTGGGGACAATATTTTTGGCAGGCTGCGGCAGCAGCGGCGACAGTGCTAAGGCTGGCAATGCGAAGAAAGAACTGGTTTTCAGCAAGTCCCAGGGGCCGTACTCAGAACTGTTTGAGCAGGCTGTTCAACCGATTTTAGAAAAAAAGGGTTATAAGATTACGGCTAAGGATATGTCGGACTTATTGCAGGCAGATGTTGCTTTGAATGAAGGCGAGGTTGATTTCAATGTGGAGCAGCACACCGCTTATATGAATAATTTTAATGAAAAGCAAAAAGGCCATTTGGCAGCGGTTAGTGCCATTCCGACAGTGCCGGCAGGCATTTATCCGGGGGCAAAAGCAGCATTGAGCCAAATTAGTAATGGGGCAAGGATTGCAATACCCAATGATGCGTCCAATACGGCGAGGGCATATGCTTTGCTGCAAAAGGCCGGGTGGATCAAGCTGGCAAAAGATAAGGATTTGTCTGCAGTAACGCAGCAGGATATTGTAGAAAACCCCTATAATATTCAGTTTACAGAAATGAAATCACTGAATATCCCGGCGGTTCGTTCTGATTTTGATTTTATTGTGATTACCGGATCTATCGTGTATAATGCCAAAATTGATCCGGCTACGGCATTGCTGACAGAGGATATTCTGCCGTATCTGCTGCTGCAGCTGGTAGTGCAGGACAAGAATAAAGATGCACAATGGGTGAAAGATATCGTTGCAGCCTATCATTCAGACGAGTTTAAAGCGTATATGAAGGCAAATAATAAAGGCTTGTGGTATGTGCCGAAAGAATCACAGTGAGTTGATTCGAGGGCTGGAGGCCATATGTGCATGATCGTATCATACACATATGGCCTTTTCTTGATTGCTAAAAAATAAAAGGATGGTGTAATCATGCTTCATTTAGATGATACGGAGAAAAAGATTATTGAACTCATCGAGAAAAACCGGAAAGAAATAATAGAGTTTGCTAGAGATATCTATACACATGGAGAGCTTGGCTATAAAGAGTTCAGAACGGCGGAAAAGTTTAATTGTTTTATGAAGGGATTGCAGCTGCCGGTTCTGGAAGATTTGGCAATTACAGGCGCTAAGGCGTACCTGAATCAAGAAAAAAAAGAGAGTATCAGCTTAGCAATAATTGGAGAATTAGATGCGCTGCGTATTCCTGAACATAAATATGCGAATAAAGAGACACAGGCTGCCCATTCCTGCGGACATCATGCCCAACTTGCCGGTGTTATCGGCGCAGCTATAGCGTTAACCGATTCTGAGGTAAAAGAGAAGCTGGATGGTCAGGTGATCTTTTTTTCCACTCCGGCAGAAGAATATGGAGAAATTGAATTTAAAAATAAACTGCGGGCGGAAGGTAAGATAAAATATGGTGGTGGAAAGTGTGAGTTGATCCGGCAGGGCGCTTTTGATGATATTGACTTGAGTATTGCGCATCATATAAGACCGGATAATATTGTAGCAGGCGGAATTACGGGAAATGGCTTTGTCTCAAAGGTCATTCGCTATCATGGCAAAGCCGCCCATGCGGCCGCCTGCCCGGAAAATGGAATCAATGCGTTAAATGCAGCCTCTCTGGGCCTCTCTGCTTTGGCTTATCAAAGAGAAACTTTTCGTGATGAAGATGCAGTCAGAATTCATCCGATCATGACAAAAGGCGGCAATCTGGTCAATGTTGTGCCGGATGAGGTTGTTTTAGAAACCTTAGTGCGGGGAAAAAATAAAAATGCAATACTTGATGCTTCGGAAAAGACGGATCGGTCCTTTCAGGCAGGAGCGTATGCAATTGGCGCAAAGTGCGAAATAACTACTCTGCCGGGATATTTGCCGACACTTTTCTGTGAGGCATATCCTGAGCTTGCAAGAGCTGCCAATGCAATTGCTGGAAAGTATAAAGTGGTTGAAGCGAATGATAACCAACATAGCGGAGGATCGACCGACATTGGTGATGTTCAGCACCTGCAGCCAGTCATTCGCTTTCAAACAGGCGGTATTGGCGGCGGTCTCCACACCGTTGATTTTAGTATGGAAGATGAAGAATTGGCATACATTGTGACTGCTAAAATTTTTGCTCTTACCGCTTACGCATTATTGCGAAATAGAGCAGAGGGGGCAAAAAGAATCTGCGCTGAATATAAGCCGATCTTTACAAAAGAACAATATCTCAGATACATGGATTCTTTTGAAATATAGATACTTCTTAAGATTAACTCAACCCTGACCTCATATTTTCAGGCAGCATGAAAGCCAATTCCTTTACAGTAAGGGAATTGGCTTTTTGGTTTGAGACGTGTTGCGGGAAATGAAATTGTTGAAATGGGTTATTCTGTCTGCAGAATATATAAAGGGATGGGATGATCGGTGTGGAAGTAGTGAATAAGAAAGTGAGGTGTCAGCTTACGTGGCATCGGATGTCGTTCGTATATCAGTAAAAAATCTAGTAGAGTATACCTTGCGTGCGGGTGATATTGATACGCGCTTTGTGGGTACTAGCAGAGCGGTAGAAGGAACCAGAATACACCAGAAGCTTCAAAAGGCTGGTGGCGACAAGTATATGGCAGAAGCCCAACTGAAATATGAAAAGAACTACAAAGAGTTTTTATTCTTTATAGAAGGTCGTGCAGACGGGATCATTATCGAGGATCAGCAGGTAGTGATTGATGAAATCAAAACAACGGCTGTTCCTTTGGAACGGATCGATGAGAATTTTAACCCTCTGCATTGGGCACAGGCAAAATGCTATGGACTTATTTATGGTGAGCAAAATCATGTAGAACAGCTTGAAATTCAACTGACCTATTACAATATTGATACCAATGAAATAAAAAGGCTAAGAGAAACCTTTACATTGAAGGAGCTTCAAACATTTTTTTTCGGGTTGCTGGATACCTATTTAGTTTGGGCAAGACATCTCAAAGAATGGAATGAACTGCGGGATGCATCGATCAGAAAAGTGAATTTTCCTTTTACAGCGTACCGTAAAGGCCAGCGTGAGTTAGCGGTGACCGTATATAAAACCATTTCCGATAACAAAAAATTATTTGTACAAGCTCCCACCGGGATAGGGAAAACCATTTCTACCTTATTTCCTGCCGTCAAGGCTATGGGCGAAAATAAGACGAGCAAGATTTTTTATTTGACGGCCAAAACCATTACTCGCCAAGTGGCTGAAGAAGCGGTAAATGCCATGCGGGACAGTGGCTTGGACTTTAAATCAATTACGATTACTGCAAAAGATAAAATTTGTTTTCAGGAGAAGGCTATCTGCAATCCGGATTATTGCGAATATGCCAAAGGACATTATGATCGAGTCAATGATGCCATTATGGATATGTTTTTGCAGGAGAGGGCATTTACACGAGAAGTGATAGAAAAGTATTCGAAAACGTATACGGTATGCCCATTTGAACTTTCCTTGGATCTATCCATGTGGGCCGACTGTATTATTTGTGATTATAACTATGTTTTTGATCCTAGAGTCTACTTAAAACGATTTTTTCAGACGAGTCAGGGGGATTATACTTTTCTAATTGATGAAGCCCATAATTTGGTGGATCGAGCAAGAGAGATGTTTTCTGCAGAACTGGCAAAAAGCTCTTTTTTGAAGGTGAAGAATCTCTATAAAGGTCATAGTATTGGCAAGACCTTGAGTAAAATCAACACAGTTATGCTGGGTATGAAGAAGGAATGTAGTGAAGAGGGATATTATACTCAATTGCATCAACCGGAGGAGATTTATCCCCTGCTTTGGACGTTTGTTAACAAAGCGCCTGCTTTATTAACTGAGAATCATAAAACCGAGGGATATGATGCATTGTTAGAACTCTATTTTAATGTACTCATATTTTTAAAAATGGTTGAGTTCTATGATGAGCACTATGTTACGTACGTAGAAAAATCCTCGTCAGAGGTTGTGCTAAAACTGTTCTGCCTTGATCCATCTAAGTTGTTGGAGGAAGCAGTCAAGAGAGGCAAGTCCAGCGTATTTTTCTCCGCGACCCTGGCTCCACTGGATTATTTTTGTGAGATATTAGGCGGTGAGTCAAAGGATGCAAAAATTGCATTCCCGTCGCCCTTTAAAACCGAGAATCTATGTTTATTGATAACAGATCAAATATCTACAAAGTTTAAAGACCGCGAGAGCAGCTATGATGAAATTGCTCACTATATTCATTTGGTGATCCAGCAGAAAACCGGAAACTATCTTATCTTTTTCCCATCCTACCACTATATGCAGGAAGTGCATCAAGTCTTTGGGGAATTGTATGCTGACACCGAAACTATAGTGCAGACCAATGTCATGTCAGAGGAAGAGCGGGAAGGTTTCTTAGATCGGTTCCAGCCAGATAGTAATCGTATGCTAGTTGGCTTTTGTGTGTTAGGGGGAATTTTTTCCGAAGGCATTGACCTCAAAGGAGATAGGCTGCTGGGAGCTGTTATCATAGGAGTGGGACTTCCCCAGATTTGTGTAGAACGCAACCTTATCTTGGAGCATTTTAAAAAGAAAATCAATCGAGGATATGAATATGCATATATGTATCCCGGAATGAATAAAGTGCTGCAGGCAGCCGGGCGGGTAATTCGCTCGGAAGAGGATAAAGGCGTTGTATTATTAATTGATGCTAGATTCTCCAGCTACTCTTACAAAAAGCTATTTCCAGCACACTGGCGTCATCCCAGGGGAGTGAGAAATGCGAATGAGCTCAATGCATTGATTCAAGGATTTTGGAATACGTAGAATTATATACTTGTAGCTACTCGTCTATTATTTGACATGACTCTATTCTTATTATAAGATAGTAAATAAAATAAGAGTAATAATCAATATCAATTAAGTGGTATTACTGCTAATGCAGAAAAAATCATGTCGTTAGTAGCCAAAAAGTGTATTTTAATAGACAAAAGAATATCTGATCAGTGGACTGTCAATGCGGTGTATTTATGAAATCAGAAATAATAGGCGATGTGCACTGTCCACAATGGAGTGAGCAGTGCATATTTATGTTATAAACTAATCAATTGGCAATAGTCAAGCAGGTATTTCGCATAGGGGACTTTGCGATATAATACGGGATGCTAGGGTTATTATTATTAAAAAAATAGAATAAAAAATTTAAAAACTATGGATACATGAAGGGATTGTATATATTGTAACGAACATTGTAAATTCGTAAAAGTATTTATAGCCTGTGATATAAATCAATTTAATGATTTCTTTTCTATGATACAATCATTCCAAATAGATAAAAAAATGGGATGATATGTACGCTTAACTTGTATTTTGTATTATGTATTCTTAATAATAACATATGCATTGGAAGAGGAGTGAGAAAAATAAGTGTATATGATTTTAAAACGGACAGAATAAAAATAAAAGAATAATAGTCGAAGCTTTATTGGCTCTTAGTAATCTAAATCGAGGCTTAACCGAAGATCAGATGGTGACTGTGAGTGGCAGACTATTATTTGTATAAAATAAAGTAATTCTTTATCGAAGGAGGAAAGAGAATATGTTGATCGATTTTGGGAACATTGGATTGCTGCTGCTTGTTGCTTTAATTTTTCCGTTATTAGCGTTAGGAACTGCATTTGTTATTCGTCCCCGCCCGCGCCAGCATGGCATAGAAAAATCCTTGCCTTATGAGTGCGGTGTCGATACCGTTGGCGAGACTTGGGTGCAATTTAGAGCAAGTTATTTTTTGTATGCATTAGTATTTGTCGCTTTTGATATTGAAGCTGTTTTTCTATATCTCTGGGCGATTAAGTTTCAGCAGTTGGGAAAGTTTGCATTTATTGAGATGTTTATTTTTCTCAGTATTTTATTGGTAGGGCTAGGATATGCCTGGAAGAAAGGAGCCTTGGAATGGAAGTAACGAAACGAGAGACCCAAGAAGAGCAAGATAATGAGTTGCTGCAGAAAAATATAATTCTAACAAGTTTGGATACCGTATTAAAATGGGCGCGAAGTAATTCCCTGTGGCCGTTGTCCTCGGGTCTTGCCTGCTGTGCAATCGAAATGATGTCGGCTGCCGCTGCGCGGTTTGATTTATCGAGGTTTGGGTACGAGGTTTTTCGTGCTTCTCCAAGGCAAGCTGATTTGCTTATTGTTGCGGGCACCTTGACTTGGGCAATGGCCGGTCCGTTAAAGCGCTTGTATGAACAGATGCCTGAACCTAAGTATGTCATTGCTATGGGCAGTTGTGCAAATTCCGGAGGCCCCTTTGCGGATTCCTATTCCGTTGTTCCCGGTGTGGACAAGATTTTACCAGTTGATGTGTATATTCCCGGTTGTCCGCCCCGGCCGGAGGCTTTGATTCACGGAATGCTGGAATTAAAACGTAAGATTAAGAATCCCGAGGTTGCAAGGAGAAAGTCATGAGTAATCGAGATATAAATACTTTATTGGCTAAGATACAAGAACAGTATTTAGAAGACGTAAAAATTGTAGGTGAAAAAGCGCAGACCGCTTTACTTGTAGAGCCGCAGCGTTTGCTGGATATACTGGAGTTTCTTAAAACCAGCGAGTCGTATCAATGTAACATGCTGCGTAATCTGACGGCAGTCGATTATTTAGAATATATAGAAGTTGTGTATCATTTATATTCTTTGTCCCTTCGACAGGCGATTACAGTGAAGACCCGCTGCAGTATGGAAGATCTTCAAGTCCCATCAGCGACCTCTATTTGGCCTTCCGCAAATTTTCAGGAGCGGGAAATATATGACCTGCTAGGCGTAAAATTTACAGGACATCCTGATTTGCGGCGTATTTTACTGCGGGATGAGTTTGAGGGACATCCATTGCGCAAAACGTATCAGGCTGGCAATACAGGGGAAAAGGAGGTAAAGAGTTTATGCTAAAAACAGAAACCTTTACTTTGAATATGGGACCGCAGCACCCTAGTACGCATGGCGTATTACAAGTTGTGCTGGAATTGGATGGAGAAACGGTAGTGCAGGCGATTCCCAATATGGGATATCTGCATCGTGGTATTGAAAAGCTGGCGGAAAGCCGAACCTATGCCCAATTCATTCCCTATACTGACCGGTTGGATTATGTTTCATCCATGGGAAATAACTTAGGATATTGTCAGACGGTAGAAAAGATGATAGGCGTTACGGTACCCGAACGTGCGGAATACTTGCGAATCATTATGACGGAATTAAATCGTATTGCCAGTCATCTGATTTTTATGGGTTCCCTGGCAATTGACCTTGGGGCTTCTACCGGAATGATGTTTGGCTTTCGCAGTCGTGAGCGAATTTTGGATTTGTTTGATATGGTCTGTGGTGCCAGACAAACTTATACGTATATACGATTTGGCGGTGTTTCTGCTGACATACCGGCAGAATTTATTCCGGCACTAGAGCGCTTTTTGACAGATTTTCCTGCTATGCTTGATGAATACCACCGTTTATTGACAGGCAATGAAATTCTGTATCACCGTTTAAAAAATACGGGTGTGATCAGTGCTCAACGAGCAGTAGAAATTGGTTTGACAGGGCCTGCCTTGCGGGCTTCAGGGGTTGACTATGATATTCGAAAAGTAGAGCCATATGGTATTTATGATCGTTTTGATTTTAATGTGCCGTTAGGCCAAGTTGGGGACTGCTGGGACCGCTATATCATCCGGATGGAAGAAATGAAGCAGAGTGCAGACATTGTTGCGCAGGCGCTAAGTCAAATGCCTGAGGGGACAATTATGGCTTCCGTTCCCAAAGTATTGAAGCCGCCAGCTGGTGAGGTATATCATTCCATTGAAAACCCCCGAGGTGAACTCGGGTATTATATCGTTAGCGATGGCGGAGTTAACCCCTATCGCCTCCATGTACGCCGCCCTTCCTTTATTAATTTGCAGGTACTGAATGAAACCTGCCAAGGGTTGCTGATCGGTGATGTTGTAGCGATACTGGCGACATTAGATTCATTAATGGGGGAAGTGGATTGCTAAACTTTATTAAGAGGAGTCATAAGGTATGCAAGAAATAACTGGATTGTTTAATATTGCAGAGATACTAAGAGGTATCTTAGGACGTTTTTTACCTGATCCCCAGTTAGTAGATATCTGCATGAGTTTAATAAATATTGGGGCTATTTTTACGATTATATCCTTGACGGCAGTGGTATTGGTTTATGCGGAGCGAAAAGTAAGTGCCTTCATGCAGAGACGGTCAGGTCCTAATCGTGTCGGTCCAGGGGGGACTCTGCAGACAGTAGCTGATATGGTTAAACTAATGGCAAAAGAGGATATTATGCCAGCCGGCGCTGACAGATGGATGTGGATGTTAGCGCCGATACTGCTGTTTATCCCTGCAGCTGCAGTGTTTGTCGTGTTTCCCTTTGATAATAAGGTCATTTTCGCAGATTTAAATATTGGTGTCTTTTATTTTATAGCGATGTCCTCTCAGTCGGTGCTGCCATTTCTGATGGCAGGATGGGCCTCTAATAACAAGTACTCCTTGGTAGGCGGTATGAGGACGGTCGCCCAGATGCTTAGTTATGAGGTTCCAATGGTGCTTTCGATTCTGGGAATCGTAATGCTGGCAGGGTCGATGCGGATGAGCACGATAGTAGCAGCACAGCAGCATACCTGGTTTATTCTTTTACAGCCCATTGCCTTTGTGGTTTATGTGATTACGGCAACAGCAGAAATTAACCGGGCACCCTTTGACTTAGTGGAAGGTGAGTCAGAAATTGTTGCGGGGCCATTTACCGAATATACCGGCATGCGGTGGGCTCTGTTCTTTCTGGCGGAATATGCCAATTTATTGGCTGTTTCAGTGATTGCCACCACATTGTTCTTAGGTGGCTGGAATGGCCCATGGCTTCCTGGCTGGGTATGGTTTTTTCTTAAAGTTGGCGGGATGGTCTTTTTATTTATGTGGTTTCGCTGGACGTTTCCCAGGCTGCGCATTGATCAGCTTATGTCTTTCGGCTGGAAAGTGTTACTGCCATTGGCGCTGCTTAATATCATTGTTACCGGGATTGGCATGTACATTTACGAGTTTTTTAGTTAGGAGGGAAAGCTATGGTTGGTAAAGGATTATTGGAGGGCATGCGCGTAACCTTAAAAGCTTTTTTTAACAAAAAGGAAACGCTGCAGTATCCCGAAATAAAGCTAACCATGCCCGAGCGTTTTCGTGGCGGTGAGTTAGAGTTAGACAATAAAAAATGCATCGCGTGCGGATTGTGTGCAAGGGCATGCCCTAATCATGTGATTGAGTTGACTACAGGCACGGATGAGCAGAAAAAACGGCATTTAACGTCCTATATCTATCACTCAGGATTGTGCCTGTATTGTAATTATTGTATTGAAGCGTGTCCGACAAACGCAATTTGTTGGGATAAGAATTATGAGAACTCACGGTTTTTTAAAGACGAATTGGATGTTGATTGTTTAGCGATTGCAAAGCAAAAATCAGCAGAGATAATAGATGCAGCCCCAGCGAATCAGACTAATGCCAAGCAAGAGGATGCCTTTAGCAAGGAGGGAGAAGGATGAATGAGCTGATCTATACTGCTGCGTTTTATATATTTGCGGCAATTACAGTAGCAGCAGCTTTTGGAGTTGTGACCAAAAGCAATCTTGTACACAGCGCGTTACTGCTGGCTTTATGCTTTATCGGTGTAAGTGGCCTGTATGTGCTTCTGCAGGCGGACTTTTTGGCAGCAGTCCAAATTCTGATCTACAATGGAGCCATTGCGATTGTTTTTGTTCTGGGGACAATGCTTACCAGGCGAAGCAGCCGCCATGGGACGAATGATACGGAAGTAAATATTCCATCCCGTGTAGTTACATTGGTAAGCGGTTTGTTTGTGGTTGTCACCTTGGGAGTTATCGCGACTACGCCCTGGCATTATTCTAGTGGGGTAATCGTTGAAGATACACCATCGCTTCTTGCTCAGTTAATACTAACCGATTATATGGTGGTAATGGAAGCAGCGGCAGTGCTCTTGCTTGCCGCTATGATTGGTGCAATTGTTTTGGCAAAGGGAGTGGAAGAATGATTGGATTGGCTCATTTTTTAACCGTAGCGGCAATCGTATTTGCCATTGGCCTGTATGGACTGTTGAGCAAGAGAACGATCGTCGGTATTTTGATGAGCATTGAGCTGATGCTGAATGATGTCAATATAAACTTAATTGCCTTTTCACGTTTTATAACGCCGGAAGCTTTAACCGGACAAATATTTGCCATCTTTACGATTGCGGTAGCGGCTGCGGAAGTTGCGGTTGGAATGGCAATGATCTTTCGAGTATATTATGATCGAAATACGGTGCATGCTGCGAGACTTGATGAGATGCACTGGTAAGATCGCATTAGAGAGTAGGTGAAGAAATTTGTTTAACCAATATGCATTGTCTCATGTTGTCTTGATTCCCTTGTTACCGGCAATAAGCTTTATAATTGTGGGATTTTTTCTGCGTCGTCTTCCTGTATTGGCGGCGACGGTATCGATTGGCATGAGCTTAATTAGCTTTGTTTTGTCCTTAGGAGTAGGAGGTGGTGTGATAGCCAATCACATCACGGTGGATCATCCGCTGATTCAGAGGGCACCTTGGCTTTCGATAGCGGGACTCAAGGTTGATATGGGGGTCTATATTGATCCCATATCCGCCATGATGCTGTTCATCGTTACATTGGTAGCTCTAATGGTACAAATCTATTCCATTGGATATATGCGTGGTGATGCCGGGTTTGGACGCTTTTTTGCGTATTTGTCCTTATTTGCATCTGCTATGCTAGGATTAGTGATTTCAGTTAACTTTGTGCAAATGTTCGTGTTTTGGGAATTGGTCGGTTTGTGTTCCTATCTTTTAATTGGATACTATTTCCATAAAGTTTCGGCGCGGGAAGCTGCTAAAAAGGCTTTTATCACTACACGCATTGGTGATTTCGGGCTGCTGGTTGGAATATTATTTCTGCAGATTTTATTTGGTACACTGGATTTTCAGCAGCTGGCATCGATTGTGCCGGATTATGTTGCACAGCATGGCACAAACCTGCTGACGATCGTAGCAATCCTCTTGTTTCTGGGGCCTATCGGAAAATCCGGACAATTTCCCCTGCATGTGTGGCTGCCTGATGCAATGGAAGGACCAACACCGGTATCAGCACTCATTCATGCCGCCACTATGGTAGTAGCTGGGGTGTATCTGGTAGCCAGAGCATTTTTCTTATTCAGCACTTTGCCAAATGCAATGGAGGTAATAGCCTGGATCGGCGCGTTTACAGCTTGCTTTGCTGCCAGTATCGCTTTTACCCAGCGGGATATTAAACGTATTTTAGCCTATTCTACTGTCAGCCAGCTGGGCTATATGATGTTGGCTCTTGGCGTAGGCAGTGTTACGGCCTCCATGTTTCATCTGATGACACATGCTTTTTTCAAAGCATTAATGTTCTTAGCAGCCGGCGCGGTATTGCACGGTTTGCCAGATAAGAATGATATTTTTGCGATGGGTGGGCTGCGTCATAAAATGCCTGTTACTTTTGCTGCTATGACGATTGGTGTACTTGCGATATCTGGTATTCCACCATTTGCAGGATTCTTCTCAAAGGATGAAATTCTGCTGGCGGTTTCCCAGGTTAGTATGCCATTATACATCATTGCCGTAGTGACTTCATTTATGACGGCATTCTATATGGCTAGACTGCTGATTGTCGTCTTTTGCGGATCTGAAAAACCTGACAATCATCCCCATGAGGCGCCAATGTCCATGCGAATCCCCTTGATAGTACTTGGTGTTCTTGCAGTTATTGGAGGATATATACCCTATGCAAACCACTTTGGTGATTGGGTTCGTTTCGGCCCGGCTTCACACGAAGGTTTACATTGGAGTATCGCTGCCACGTCGACGGTATTATCGATACTGGCGATTTCCTTGGCTTGGCTTATATACGGTTCGGGCAAGGTTTCAGCTGATAATCTGTCCTGGCGTTTCCACACTTTATACAAGTTGAGTTTGCGTAAATATTATATCGATGAGCTGTATCTATGGATCAATCATACCTTCGTTGATGGATTAGGCAGGATTTTGAATTGGCTGGAGCTTCATTTTGTTGAAGGTATTGTAATTGGGATGGCTGGTTTACCAGTTGGACTTGGTGATTTGGTGCGCAAAGGTCAGAATGGTAAGCTGCAGCGGTATGGCTTAATCATGTTTGGAGCCATGTTAATCATTGTAGTATGGTTAGTGCTGCTCAGCCCGCTGTTTAAGGGCGCTGTATCGGGAGGTGTTTACTAAAATGGTTGATTTTCCATTATTAACGGCAATTTTGTTAACACCTGTATGGGGGATACTGGTATTGTCCTTTATGCCGCGTGAAGCTGACAAAACGATAAAAATGATATCAGCTGTAACGATGGCAATTGCTCTCGGCTTGACGTTGTATGCGTACTGGGCCTATGATGTTAGTTTGGGTGGCCTGCAATATATAGAGAATGTCCCTTGGATCGCCGAGCTTGGTGTATCCTACGCCTTAGGTGTGGATGGAATTTCCTTGCCGCTGCTGTTATTGACGATACTGATTGGTTTTTCCACTATTTTTGTTTCCTGGAATGTGGAGAAACGTTCTAAAGAATTCTTTATACAATTGCTGCTCTTGATAGTTGGTGCAATTGGAGCGTTTGTATCCCAAGATTTGTTCATATTTCTATTGTTTTATGAGCTGGGGATCATTCCAAGTTATATTATGATCGTTGTTTGGGGTTCATCAGAAAGAGTGAGCAAAGAATATGCGGCAATGAAGCTGACAATTTATTTGTTATTAGGCTCAGCCTTTATGCTTGCCGGGGTGATCGCGCTATATGTGAATGCCTTTCCCGTAGGGATGCGAACCTTCAGCATGCAAGTGTTAGCTCAGGCTCATGCGGTTGGGAATCTATCAGAAGATGTTCAAATCGTTACATTTTTGTTATTGCTGCTTGGCTTTGGTTCTACTTTATCCATGTGGCCCTTTTATAGTTGGGCACCGGATGGATATGCGGCAGCTCCGACAGGAGTATCGATGCTCCATGCCGGAGTATTAAAGAAAATTGGAGGCTATGGCTTGATTCGAATCGGGCTGCTCATTTTACCGCTGGGGGCTAAATTCTGGGCGCCGTGTATTGCATTTTTTGCAGTGGTGAATGTTTTGTATGCTGCCTTTGTCACCATAGCGCAAAAAGACTTAAAATACATTGTCGGTTATTCGTCAATATCTCATATAGGATATATACTGCTTGGTTTTGCAGCCTTAAATGTGATCAGTATAGATGGCGCCATTGCAAATATGTTTGCCCATGGGATCATGACCGCCTTATTCTTTGCAATGGTTGGTCTGGTCTATGAAAAAACAAATACCCGGCAGGTTCCTGATCTTGGAGGATTGGCACATCAAATGCCCCGTGTAGCTGTTGGCTTTATGTTAGCTGGGATGAGTTCCCTGGGACTTCCGGGGTTAGCCGGATTCATCCCCGAGTTTACAAGCTTCGTGGGGGCGTTTAAAGTATACCCGCTCTATACTCTTCTGGCCATTTCCGGCATTGTTTTCACTGCGCTTTATATATTGCGCATGCTGGCGAATGTGCTCTTTGGTCCGCGGCGCGCGGAATTTGATACTTGCCGCGATGCCTCTGGAGTTGAATTAGTATCCCTTGTATTACTGGGAACTATTTTAGTAGTAGTTGGTGTTTTTCCACAATTATTAATGGGTATGGTTAATAGTGGTATGGAGCCGGTAATGGCGTTGCTGGTTAAGCTGCACGTTACACCGGCCTTGCTGGGAGGTGCCGTTCAATGAATATTGCGTTGCTCACTAGTGAGATAGCCGTTGTAATTCTTGCTTTGCTTATCATCGTCTTTGACTTATTAATGCCGCGTGAGGAAGCACGCCGTAGCTTAGGGTATTTTGCAGTTTGTGGTTTATTGGGGATTCTGGTGTATACCTTTAACCAGCATGGAGTTTCAGCTACGGTATATCATGGTTTTTTTGTTGTCGACAAATTGGCTTTGTTTTTCAAGCAGTTGTTCATCGTGGCGACGATCTTAACACTGTTGTTTTCCTTTGATTATATCGAAGGACTGACTCACAATACTGGGGAATTTTATGCATTACTACTCTTAAGTTTAGTGGGTATGATGATTATGGCGTCGGCAAATGATTTATTAACCGTGTTTGTCGGGTTGGAATTAATGACCATTATCTTTTATATTCTGGTTGGATTTGACTTAAGAAGCAGTAAGTCAAGTGAGGCTGGTACAAAGTATCTGATTCTTGGTTCGGCAGCGAGTGCTGTCTTGCTGTATGGTATGAGCTGGGTATATGGCTTTACCGGCAGCATTGTGCTGAGCCAAATCGCTGTTCAGCTTACTGCCAGTCCGGCTATGCTGCTGGGGTTAGGGCTTATGATTGCTGGCTTATGTTTTAAATTGTCCATTGTTCCTTTTCATATGTGGGCTCCCGATGTTTATGAGGGGGCGCCGATTCCTGTTACTGCCATGCTGGCGATGGCATCAAAAGCTGCCGGGGTTGCGGTA
>CAMKSY010000010.1 GCA_946415545.1 uncultured Pelosinus sp.
TATGGTAGATGCTATCGGTGCAGCCCAGCAGGCTGCAGCAGCGGTAGATGCTTATCTAATGGGAACGGTCTATCATTTGCAGACAAAGACTAAAATTGATAAAAATAGATTGAGTACGGCATATTTTAAGAAATGCCATACATGTGATGTTCCCAAGGCAGATGACGATCATTTGCGTTGCATCAGCTGCGGCACATGCCGTGATTGTCACATGTGCGAGAGGTCATGTCCAGAAAACGCTATCTCCCGCACATTACATTCAGATGGAAATTTTGAATATATCTCTAATGCCAATAAATGTATCGGCTGTGGAATATGTGCGGGTATTTGTCCTTGCGGTATTTGGTCAATGCATGCAAATAAGCAGCCAATTCATGCCTAGTAGCTCATCTGAATTGAAAATGTTGCTGCTTTAGCAGTCTTTCCCTGTCCTGTTTTTAATAAGGGCTTCGCTCCGTTTGCTTTTTAGCAGCTGTTATTCTTACGATATCAGATAGAATTATTTTATAAAAGCGCATTTCTAATCCCAATTCAAATTGGTGATTTAGAATGCGCTTTTAAATATTAGAAAGATAAAATTTCAGGCAGGAATTTGGAAAAAAGTGGAGAAGCCACAATAGAGATATAATTGAGTTATAAAACAAAAGAGGGTTTGGGCATGTTTGAAGAAAAAACGTATAGGAAGGTACGGATTGTCTTTGTTGCAAATGTGATTACATTAGCTTTTTGTTTGGCATTATTTCTAACAAAAGCTCGGGATGAATCCAATGAGCAACTTTTTCTCTATGGCATGGTAATAGTGATATATATTATATTAATCGCCTTTTCAGTCGATAGGCGCAGTATCTACTATGAGATACTATCTTTTATTGCTACAAATGCTGTACTGGGTTACTTGTACTTACATACACCGGATTCTATGGCAATGATATTATTCTATTTCTATGCAGTACAGATCGCCCTGCTGTATAAACCTAGATATTCGTTAATTGGATCCATGCTTATTTCCTGTATATACGCTGCGGTTAGTCTGAGCCAGGGAGAAGGAAGCGTAGAAAATCCGCTATCTATCTATATGCATTCGCTGCTCATTATTAATATGAATGTATTGGTTCAACACTTATCCCAGTTAGAGGGGCGCGCTCTTTCCCAAAGCGAAAAGGTTAATCAATTATTAAATCAGATGGAATCTTCTTATAAGATGGTTAGCAGCTTGGCTGAGAAAGATGAATTGACCACGTTATATAATTATCGGTCCTTTCGGCAAAGGCTAAATGAAATGCAGCCCAGTAACATAGCAATACTACTTCTTGATGTAGATTATTTTAAAGTTTTTAATGATTCTTATGGGCATTTATGTGGTGATGCTGTACTACGGGATATCGCAATTGTTTTGAAAAATAGTCTGCGGGAGAGAGACATGGTTTTTCGTTATGGAGGAGAGGAGTTTGCAGTGATACTGCAATGCAATAATGAACAGGAAGTACAAGCTGCCGCTTTGAGGATTTCCAATAACATAGAACAGCATGCCTTTCATTTTGGGGATGAAGCAGAACTACATGTTACTGTTAGCATTGGCTATGGGATTGGCAATGAGAAAATTAAAACAGCAGAAGAACTCTTTAAGATTGCAGACGATGCTTTATATAATGCTAAAGATAGCGGCAGAAATTTAATTGGATGTCCTAATGGCGAAATCTGTACTTCTGATTTGGACTCATTGTTAAAAAGCGATGTAATGACTATTGCAGAGATGTAGGAATTGTTATATTTATAGTCACGGAGGGAATAAATAATGAAATCCAGTTCTATTAAAATAGGAATTTGCCAATTAGCTGTTACACCCGATAAGGCATTCAATCTTCGCAATGCAGAAAAGATGTTAAAAGCGGCTGCTAAAGAAAGATGCCAGATTGCTATATTACCTGAAATGTTTAATTGTCCTTATGAAGCAGAATTGTTCTCTAGGTATGCTGAATCCTATCCTGAGGGTAAAACTTCTACCATGTTGTCTGAAACAGCAGCGCAAGAAGGGATGGTTATCGTAGGCGGATCAATACCTGAAAGAGATGAGGACGGAAATATTTATAATACCTGTTTTATTTTTGATGAACACGGCTGCCTATTAGGACGGCATCGAAAAATACATTTATTTGATGTTGAAATTGCTGGTGGCACTGTATTTAAAGAATCAGATATTTTATCAGCGGGGCAGGATGTAACGGTAATAGAGGCCGCAGGTTTGACTATGGGAATAGGAATTTGTTATGACATACGTTTTCCTGAGTTATCGCGCTTAATGGCCCTTGCTGGCGCTAAGCTTCTTATTTTTCCAGGTGTCTTTGGCATGACAACAGGTCCTGCTCATTGGGAATTATTGATGCGATCTAGGGCTGTTGATAATCAAGTTTTTGTGGCGGGAGCAGCCCCTGCTAATATTCCGAAGGCCTCAAATCAAGTGTATGGTCACTCTATGGTAGTTGATCCCTGGGGGAGAATCATCTCTCTGGCGGATGAAAAGGAAAACTTGCTTACTGTAGAAATTGATCTTGAAATCCTAAATAAGACACGAAGGGAGCTGCCATTATTACAGCATCGCAGAACGGATGTATATGATATTTATAAAAAAATGTAAAAGTTGCATTCCAATAATAAAAATAGGTAATGTTACAAAAAGAAATAAATCGGTAGAAGGTAAAAGTCCAGTCTGTGCTTTACTTCATACCGGTTTTTTCTTTTTTTCTTTTTTGTAGAGTTAGGGAATGTGTAATAACAAGAGACATACGTTTATGAAGTAATAAAAAAAAGTAACAAAAGTCTTGACAGTAGAGAACGAAGTAAATATAATAGCCTAAAGATACAAATATGTTTTAGTTGCGTACTTTTATGAAAAATGTCTCTGGGAAAAATGTAAATGTGTAATAAAATGATGAAAATCAGAGATGATTGCTGTTGCAGTATTCAAAGGCATTTTATCTAAGAGAAGCTGAGAGTTAGTACTTTTTTCTTTGTACGGTTAAAGCAAAAGTATGAGACTCTTATGAATTTATTAAGAATGGGAGGAATTTTCATGTCAAGAAAAGGTATATCTTTCACTGCTTTAATAGTGGCAGTGGCTATGTTGGGATTGTTAGTTGCAGGATGTAGTTCTACTCCATCAGCCTCGGACTCTAAAGAAATCAGAATAGGTGCAAATATTGAAATGACCGGTAGTGTTGCAAATTATGGTAAATCGGCTTTTAATGGCATCCAGTTAGCATTTAAAGAAGTCAACGCTGCTGGGGGGGTTTTGGGTAAACAGATTAAAATTATCCAAGCTGATAATAAGTCAGAGGCATCTGAAGCAACCAATGCAATGACGAAACTAATTACCCAGGATAAAGTTTCATTGATTATGGGACCGATTACTAGTTCCAATGCAATAGCAGCATTGCAGGTAGCGCAAGATAATAAGATCCCTGTCATCACTCCAACAGGGACAAATGCTAAAATTACGGTGGATAATGGCAAAGTAAGACCGTATGTTTTCCGAAGCTGTTTTATTGACCCATTTCAAGGCATTGTAATGGCTAACTTTGCAACGAAAACATTAAATGCAAAAACGGCTGTTATTTATATTGATAACAGTTCAGATTATTCCAAAAATCTGGCTGAATCTTTTGAAGCACAATTTGTAAAAAATGGTGGCACTGTTATTGGAAAAGAAGCATTTTTACAAAAAGACCAAGATTTCAAATCTACTTTGACCAAAATAAAGGCATTAAACCCTGAGACTATTTTCATACCTGCCTATTATGAAGAAGTAGGTAAAATTGCAAAACAGGCTCGTGAAATGGGAATTTCGGTACCTTTCATTGGTACTGATGGATGGGATGATCCTAAAATAGCAGAGGTTGCTGGCCCAGCAGCATTAAATAATACCTTCTTTAGTAACCACTATTCATCTCAAGATGTAGATCCTAATATTGTGAAATTTGTAGAGGCTTATAAGAAAGAATATGGGCAGGAACCCAATGCTTTTGCGGCATTAGGATATGATGCGGCATTAATGGTTGTTGATTCAATTAAAAGAGCCAATAGCACAGAACCTGAAAAAATCAGAGAAGCCTTGGAAAAGGTCAAGGACTTGCAAGTGGTAACAGGTAAAATCACACTGGATGCAAACCATGATCCGATTAAGAGCGGTGTAGTTATCGAAATGAAAGATGGTAAGCAAACCTTTAAAGAAAAAATCAATCCATAAATAAACAAAATGGACTCGGCTGAAGCCGAGTCCATTTTGTTTATTTATGGATTGAGAACACACTTGCTTAGACTAGTGTTTAAAAAGACATTTTTAAAACATAAGTCCTAATAAAAAAGTATTGACAGCTTTAAAACATAAGTCCTAATAAAAAAGTATTGACAGCAAAGTTGGGAATAAATATAATATCATACATACACAAATATATTCTGGTAGAGTACTAATGATCGGAATGTATTAATAAAAGTGTAAAGTGTAACAAATTTAATAAGGAGGCAAAAGAAGACAAAATTTATTTTGAAAGAATCTTAACAAGTATTTCAGTAGGTGCCCTTGGGTTATATATAGCAGAAATTATCAGTACAGATCTTATTATAGTTAGTATATGGGAGGAATAATGATGGCAAAGAGAGGATTTTCATTCATTGGTTTATTGCTTACGATAGCCATGTCCGGTTTCATGTTGGCAGGATGTAGTTCAGCTCCATCTGCGACGGATTCCAAAGAGATAAAAATTGGCGGAAATTTTGAGTTAACTGGTGGAGTTGCTAACTTTGGTAAGATGACAACAAATGGTATTCAGCTAGCTTTTAAAGAAGCTAATTCATCAGGAGGTGTCCTTGGAAAGCAAATAAAGCTAATATTGGCTGATAATAAATCAGAGCCTTCTGAGGCTACCAATGCAATCACAAAACTGATTACCCAAGACAAAGTCCCTCTTGTTATGGGACCTGTTGCCAGCTCTAATGTATTGGCAACCTTGCAGGTATCGCAAGATAATAAAATTCCTGTTATTACAGCCACAGGCACGAATTCCAAGATTACTGTGGATAATGGTAAGGTAAGACCATATGCATTTCGCAGCTGTTTTATAGATCCATTTCAAGGAACTGTAATGGCTAACTTTGCCAGCAAATCATTAAAGGCAAAAACAGCTGTCATCTATATTGATAATAGTTCGGATTATTCCAAAGGATTGTCGGAGTCTTTTGAGGCTCAGTTTGTTAAAAATGGTGGTGTCGTCGTAGGCAAAGAAGCATTCTTGCAAAAAGATCAGGATTTTAAGTCTACGTTGACTAAGATCAAAGTAATGAATGCTGATACTATCTTTATCCCTGCATACTATGAAGAAGTCGGTAAAATAGCAAAGCAAGCCCGAGAGTTAGGGATTACAATCCCTCTCATTGGTACAGATGGGTGGGATGATCCTAAGGTTGTAGAAGTTGCAGGAGCAGAGGCAATGAATAATACATTCTTTAGTAATCACTACTCTTCCCAAGATACAGACCCTCGTATTGTAAAATTCGTAGAAGCTTATAAAAAAGAGTATGGCCAAGAGCCAAATGCGTTAGCAGCATTAGGGTATGATGCTGGTTTGATGGTTATTGATGCGATTAAGAGGGCCAATAGCATCGAACCAGATAAAATTAGAGATGCATTAGAAAAAACAAAAGATTTGCAAGTCGTAACAGGAGTAATTACTCTGGATGCAAATCATGATCCCGTTAAGAGCGGTGTTGTTATCGAAATGAAGGACGGTAAACAAACCTTTAAAGAAAAAATTAATCCATAAATAAAAGAACCTGGCTGATGCCAGGTTCTTTTATTTATGGATCAAAAGTTGAATAGGGATAGCGAAAGGTTCATTCTATTTATAAAAGTATTTAGTATTGCAAGAGCAAAGGAAATAGTTGGATTCTAGTAAAATTTATTAAAAAAATCGTCAATGTCTATTGATAAAGGACAAATGCTTCAAAGTCCTTTCTGTGAGTATTGACAGCAAAGCGCAATATGTCTATAATACAGCATGTGATAAGTACGAATATCTTCCTGGGGAGGACTAAGGCGTATTTTGAGCAGTGGATACGGACTTTATAATGGAGAAAATACATATTATTTAAAAGGAGAATCTGTGTATGAAAAAAACAAGTAAGTGGATTAGTGTCTTTATTGCAGTTGCTATGCTGGGCCTAATGGCAACTGGATGCAGTGGTAAACAAGATAGTAATGTAATAAAACTTGGTGCCAACTTAGAGATGACTGGTGGTAATGCGACTTTTGGTAAATCTGCAAGCAATGGGGCCAATTTAGCGATTAAACAAGTAAACGCTAATGGTGGTGTTCTAGGCAAACAGTTAAGTTTAGTAGTTGCAGATAATAAGAGTGAAGCTGCAGAAGCTGCAAATGCGATGCAGAAATTAATTACCCAAGATAAAGTGGTAGCCGTTATTGCGCCAATTGCTTCTTCCAGTGTAATTGCTGGTGCCCAAGTCAATAACGATAATAAAGTTTTAGCAATTAGTCCGACAGCATCCAATCCTAAAGTAACAGTAGATCCTACAACGAATAAGGTTCGGGACTATTTATTCAGAGCAGCATTTATTGATCCTTTCCAAGGTTCAGTAATGGCAAACTTTGCTACAAAAACCTTAAATGCTAAGACTGCAGCTGTTTATATTGATAATTCCAGTGACTATGCTAAGGGCTTAGGGCAGTTCTTTAAAGAAACCTTTATTAAGAATGGTGGTACAATTGCAGTAGAAGAAGCATATCTGGCAAAGGATACTGATTTTAAAGCTACATTAACAAAAATTAAAGCTGCGAATGTAGATGTTGTCTTTGTACCAGGTTATTATCAAGAAGTCGGTATGATTGCGAAACAGGCTCGAGAGATTGGCTTAACAATGCCGCTTCTTGGTGGTGATGGTTGGGATTCTGCAAAACTTCCAGAAATTGCAGGAGCACAAGCGTTAAATAATACATTCTTTGCAAATCATTACTCACCAGATGACAATAGCCCGGCAATTAAGACTTTTGTTGATGCATATAAGGCAGAATATAAAGAAACTCCAGATGCATTTGCGGCATTAGCTTATGATGCAACCATGATGATCATTGAGTCCATTAAGCGTGCTAATGGCGTTGATACTGTGAAGATCAAAGAAGAGTTGGCAAAGACAAAAGACTATAATGCTGTATCGGGGTTAATTACCCTGAATGAAACACATGATGCAGTAAAAAGTGCTGTTATTATTGAAATGAAGGATGGCAAGCAAACATTTAAAGAAAAAATAAATCCTTAATTGTAATGTTGGATCAATAAGCGTCAGCATATTGACATCTTATGATGAATTCCAGAGTTACTCTTATTAGAAGAAAGAGAATATACTTTAGTAGTATTAACCACAAAAGCACAGTGCTACTGGTGTGGCATTGTACTTTTGTGGCTTTTTTACCAAGTGGAAGAAAGAGCAATTGTTTAGAAATAAAGCTGCGGTATGAAGTGACACTGTCCATGAATTGACGAATATGTCAAAATACAGACGAAAAAACCGCATATAAGGATAAAATTAATGAATATTGAAAGCTTTTTAGAAGTGAAGAGCATTGTTTAATGTTCTTGCGGAACTTCTGAAATAGAGGTTACTAAGGAATAAGATGCGCAGAAATATTGCTAAGAGATATAAATGGCATGGTAATTGCATAAGTATAAAGTGGTACGCTCATGACATATAAAAATATAAAAAAAGTATGTTACACAAGATTGTTTGTACTTTTGGAAGAGATTAACCCGTAAAATTAAAGATAAAAGTATTGACACTAGAAGACAATGTATCTATAATTACGTATATATTATTAAGAGAATATCCCCGGAGAAAAGATAAACGTAAAATTCTAAGAGGGATTACGAGGGATTACAAAAGTGGGTAAAAAGCACATAGAACCCGTTGAGAGGCTGTTTTAAAATATCCAGATGCTAGTCCTTACGAGCATTTGAGCGAGACGTACAAAGACGTATGTTTAGTGAAAACGCACAGGGACAATAAAGGTAGATGGGAATTTTGAAATAGACTCTATTAGACTTTATTGTAGTTGTTTCTTCCGTATGAAAAATATAGGGAAAAAGCATCGCTTTAGCCCTTAGAAATAAAAAAATGTAGGAGGCGAAATCATGGATTTTTCAATTACTCAGCAATTTTTACAGCAATTAATAAATGGTATATCTCTTGGCAGTATTTATGCACTTATTGCTTTAGGTTATACAATGGTGTATGGAATTATTAAGTTAATTAATTTTGCGCATGGTGATATTTATATGGTAGGCGCTTATGTAGCATTTTTTGCCACAACGACGCTTAAGCTTTCTTTTTTTCCAGCGCTGATTGTGTCCATGGTAGTGGCTGCCATAGTTGGAATGACAATTGAAAGATTGGCCTACCGCCCATTGCGCAAGGCACCCAGAATTGCGATATTGATTACGGCAATTGGTGTATCTTTATTATTAGAATATGGCGGGATGCTTCTTGTTACACCCCAGCCAAGAACGTTTCCGGCGTTATTTGAATCTCAAGTATATACCTTTGGCAATATTGTAGTGAATAGCCAACAGGTAGTTATATTAGCAATATCCGTAGTTTTGATGATTATTTTGACCTTTGTTGTACAACGTACTAAGATTGGTAAAGCGATGCGTGCTGTATCTTTTGACACCGATGCGGCTCGATTGATGGGTATTGATGTCGACCGTGTTATCTCTATGACCTTTGCGATTGGTTCTTCATTAGCGGCAGCAGCAGGCATGCTAGTCGGTGTATATTATAATTCAATCGATCCTTTAATGGGCATTATGCCAGGTCTTAAAGCATTCGTAGCTGCTGTTTTGGGTGGCATTGGAGTGATTCCAGGGGCGATGCTTGGTGGTATTATAATGGGCGTTATTGAAGCTATGGTGAGTGGCTTTATTTCATCCACTTTCCGTGATGCTGCAGCGTTTGCCATTTTAATTATTATTTTACTGTTTAAGCCTTCTGGCTTATTGGGTAAAAACGTTCGTGAGAAAGTGTAGGTGGCAAATAATAATGGGAAAAAATAAGAAGGAATTGCTGTCGTTAGTGGCATGCATCGCATTGTATGCTGTCGTACAAAGCTTAATTATGTTAGATGTTATTGGACCGTTTTGGGAACTGAATTTAATCTTAATCTGTATTAATGTGATTCTGGCGGTGAGCTTAAATCTTATTAATGGCTTTACAGGTCAGTTTTCTATCGGTCACGCAGGATTTATGGCTGTGGGAGCTTATCTCGGCGCTGTACTCACGGTCAAACTGCAATTGCCTTTTATTGTTGCTATTCTAGGTGGAGCAGCAGCTGCTGGTTTTTTAGGATTTGTAATTGGTTTACCAACATTGCGTTTAGATGGCGATTATCTAGCCATTGCGACCCTAGGCCTAGGAGAAATCATCCGAATTACCATTTTGAATATTCCCTATGTAGGCGGTGCCTCCGGTTTTATGGGTATACCTCGTTTTAGTAATTTCACGTGGGTATTCTTTGCCACCGTTTTCACTGTATTCTTTATTAGAAATTTCATTAACTCTACTCATGGCCGGGCGTGTATTTCGATTCGGGAGAATCAAATTGCAGCTGAGGCAATGGGAATTGATACTACGAAATATAAAGTAATGGCTTTCACAATTGGAGCTGCTTTTGCTGGTATAGCAGGAACCTTATTCTCCCATTATTTTTATATCGCTCATCCCGCGTCTTTTACTTTTATGAAGTCCTTTGATATTTTGACAATTGTAGTATTAGGTGGTTTAGGAAGTATTAGTGGATCGATTACGGCAGCTATATTACTGACATTTGTTTCTGCAGCCTTAGCTAGCTATCCTGAGTGGCGTATGATCATCTATTCATTAATGCTGATCATATTAATGTTGTATCGGCCTCAAGGTTTATTTGGCAATAAGGAAATCAGTCTTAAAATCTTTGGCCGTTTGATGGGAGGTAATAAGCGTGGCAATGCTCAAGGCAACTAAACTTTCCAAAGTATTTGGCGGACTTAAGGCCGTATCTGATTTTTCCATCGAGCTTGGCAAAGGCGAGCTAATTGGGTTAATTGGTCCTAATGGAGCTGGCAAAACAACCGCTTTTAACTTACTGACGGGCGTATATCAGCCAACAACCGGAGAAATTGATTTTGATGGTAAAAGTATTGTTGGACTCAAGCCTTTTCAGATTACACAAAAAGGGGTAGCCAGAACCTTCCAAAATATTCGGCTCTTTTCTGAATTAACTGTGTTAGATAATGTTAAGATCGCGTACCATTTTCACGTAAAATACGGAATATTAGAATCTGTTTTGCGTATAGGCAGATACCATCAAGAAGAAAAAGAAATTGAAGAAAAAGCGATCAGGCTATTAGAGATTTTTAAATTAAGCGATAAAAAAGATGAAATTGCTAAAAACTTACCTTACGGTGAGCAGCGGCGTTTGGAAATTGCCAGGGCACTAGCGGCTCAGCCTAAATTATTATTGTTAGATGAGCCTGCGGCGGGCATGAATCCTCAAGAAACGCAGCAGCTAATGCAAATGATAAAATGGATAAAAGAAGAATTTGATTTAACGATTCTATTAATAGAACACGACATGCAATTGGTAATGAATGTGTGTGAGCGCATTTATGTATTAGAATATGGCAGTATAATTGCTCAAGGAACACCTGAGGAAATCAAGAATAACCCACGGGTTATTGAGGCCTACCTCGGAGAGGAGGTTGAATAATGTTAAAAATCGAGAATATTGATGTATATTATGGTGCAATACATGCCTTAAAGGGGATTAGTGCAGAGGTAAATGAAGGGGAAATTGTTACCTTGATTGGTGCGAATGGTGCTGGTAAGAGTACGATCTTACGCACGATTTCCGGATTATTAAAACCAAAAGCAGGTCAAATTAATTTTGAAGGAAAAAGTATTGCCGGTGTAGTTGCTCAAGATATTGTAAAGCTTGGCATTTCTCAAGTACCCGAAGGACGAAGGGTTTTCGCAAATATGTCTGTTCTAGAAAATCTAGAGCTAGGTGCTTATATCCGTAATGACAAAAAAGGGATTCAGGAAGATATGGAGAATGTCTTTATAAAATTCCCACGTTTGTCAGAACGGCGCAGTCAATTAGCTGGTACATTGTCTGGTGGCGAACAGCAGATGCTGGCTATGGGGCGTGCCTTAATGAGTCGCCCGCGGTTATTGCTCTTAGATGAGCCGTCTATGGGGCTTGCACCATTGCTGGTAAAGGAAATTTTTTCGATTATTAAAGAAATTAATGCTAGCGGGACTACGGTTTTGCTGGTGGAACAAAATGCTCATATGGCATTATCCATTGCCCATAGAGCTTATGTATTGGAAACAGGACGCATCACCCTTTCCGGCGATGCAAAAGAACTGGCTGCGAGTGAAGAAATTCGTAAGGCCTATTTGGGTGGTTAAGCAATAAGACGCACTAAAGATAGTAGTGGCATAGTGTTATGAAAGGCAAAAAGGTGAATTCCTAAATTGTATTGTTCATAATTTCTAACACGGAATCTTTAGTGCGTTTCTTTAATAAAAAATCAACGGAGATGATGAAAATGTTTGTAGAAAACAGGATGACAGCTAACCCAATTACAATCAGTTCGACTACAACAATTGCCGATGCATCCGAGATTATGCGTAATAATAAATTTCGCCGTCTTCCAGTAGTTGAGGGTGGAAAACTAGTTGGTATTGTAACAGACAGAGATCTTCGTGCGGTTTCGGCATCGCCAGCAACGGCTCTTTCTATTTTTGAACTTAACTACTTATTGGCAAAGATGAAAATTAAGGATATCATGCAAAAAGAAGTGATTAGCATCAACTCCGGGGCTACAGTGGAGGAAGCTGCGATTTTAATGTACAATCATCGTATTGGCGGCTTGGTAGTAGTGGATGAGCAAGGAGCAGTAGCCGGCATCATTACGGAAACGGATATTTTTAAAAGTTTTGTGGATATTATGGGCCTAGTCGATGGAAAGACTCGTCTCACTCTTGATGTGACAGATAAAATTGGCTTGCTCCATGAAATTTCAGAGGTATTCTTGGCAATGAATATTAATATTACCAGTATGGTCAGCTATGCCTTACCCGATGGAAAAATTGAGATGATTATACGGGCCGATATTATTGATACGGGAGAATTAGAGAAAGCTCTTGCTGCTAAGGGATACCCCATTAGCCACGTGGTACATATTAAGTCTTGAGTTAAAATTGGCTGTTGTATTCTTTAGCAATCAGCCTTTAAGATATTTACAAGCAAATTCCCAATGTGGTATTATATAGAATATAATGCTAGGAACAGGCGGTCATCATGGCGCAGCCGGGCGGAAAGCAGCAGGTATGTAAAGGCCTGCGGGACCTTAGAGAGGGCCTGCAGGCTTTTTTGTTATGTCGTTCTATTGTGGGACATATGATTGGCGTAGTGCCTGCTTAAAATGAACTGAAACAGGTACCTTTTATAGGTCGTATGAATAGTGTAAGCTGTTGAAGGTTATAACAAAGAATAGAGCTGCTGAGCAAAAGGTAGGAGGTAGTATGATTGGGATATGTAGATAGTAATTTAAAAGAGCGTACTGCTAGGCTGTCTGTTATTTCTAATACGGTTTTGGTTGTATTAAAATTGATTGTTGGATTTTATACTGGGGCTGTCAGTATTATTTCAGAGGCTGCGCATTCTGGCTTTGATCTACTTGCATCTGTGATTGCTTTCTATGCGGTCCGCAAAGCGGATACACCTCCCGATGACAATCATGCCTATGGCCACGGTAAATTTGAAAATTTATCAGGCGCTATTGAAGCGATATTAATTATCGGGGCAGCAGTATGGATTGTATATGAAGCCGGGAGTAAAATGAATTCCCCTGCAGTTCCAGAATTTTTAGAATACGGTATTGCTATTATGATTATTTCAATTGGGATTAATTACTGGGTATCAGAAAGATTATTTAAGGTAGCCAAGCAGACTGGCTCTCATGCCTTAGAGGCAGATGGTTTGCATCTGCGTGCGGATATATGGACTTCTGTTGGGGTGTTGGTAGGACTGGTGGTTATTTATGTAACAGGTCTTGCCTGGCTTGATCCTGTGATTGCAATCATTGTAGCTGGTATAGTATTTAAAGCTGGTTATGGCATGACAAAGAAGAGTCTATATGAGTTAACGGATATCAGCTTGCCGGAATGTGAAGAACAGATGATCATTGACATTCTTAAAAATCATAAAGAGGTTATTTCCTTTCATCAACTTCGCACCAGACGTTCCGGCAGTTGGCGTTTAATCGATATGCATCTTATTTTGTACAAAGATATGCATTTGAATAAGGCTCACGATATCTGTGATCAGATTGAAGCTGAAATAAAGCAAAAGTTAGGTTCCTGCGATGTAGTCATCCATCTGGAGCCATGTGATCATCTTGAAGGACTGGGGGCATGTCCTCTTGATGAATAGAAAATAAGCAAGAATCATTTGGGATTCTTGCTTATTTTTTTTTGTCAATTTCTTTTGAACTACTCTTTCTATTATGAAATGTGTATAAATGCTTGCAACGGACACGGCTTTCATGTTCATTATTAATTTCTTCAGAGTTACTATCAGTCATGGAGACCTCATTGTTCTCTGAAGTGGGAGGAGTTGCTGGCGAAGCAGATGGAGTTTCCTGGTCTCCTTCCTCATTGGTTCTTGTAAAGGTATTGATTAATTGCTGCAATGCAACAGCTTCTACATCTTGGATATCTGAACTTCCCAGTGGCTTTTGCGAAGGAGGTGATGTAGTAGTCCCTTCTGGCTTGGGGCAGAGAACATCTTTGTCTGGAAGGCATGAGCCTCGATGATGGCAGCAATCTAGAAGACGCCGTAAAGCTTCCATCTCAACAACCTGCTCGGCTGTGTGAAAAGGTACATCTGTTGTAGGAGATTTATTGGCTAATAACCGAAATAAATCTACTGGTGCACAAGAAATCTTTAAAAAATCGCTGCTAAAAGCTACTTTGCAGCAGAGTAATTCAAGAAATATATCGATCAATGTTCCAGCGTTATCAGCACGCCTTACTGCCCGTTCGAAAACTTCAGGACATATTTCTGGTGTACGATGAATTTCTTCAGAAGCACCCACAAGCAGGCGATAGGAAGCTACTAAAGAAGAAAGGTTAGGAATAACTGCGTTTATATCAGCCAATATCAGGTCAATAATAGGTTGCGGATTCTGATTAGTATCTGACATGATAGTCGCCTCACTTTAGCGTTGGTGCAACATTATATGCCAGAGGCAGTGCATTTGCTCTTCTTTATTAAGAAAGACTTAAGTAGAAGGATTTTTTTATAATCACGTATAATATATATGCAATTATAGAAAGCTGGAAATGATCATGAGAAGTAAAATGATGATCGTGAAAGGAACTGAACAATGACCATGTTGCTCACGCCGGAATTTTTATTAGCAGCGGCTAATAAAATAGTACGTCTTTTAGCCATTTTGTTAGGATCAGCGCTTATCTTGCATCTATTCTCCCTCATGGTGAATAAAATGTTTATCCCTAAGGTTGGCATTACTACCTTTTCTTTTGACGAAAGGCGTGCAAGAACAGTTGGGGGAATGCTGCAAAGCATTATTCGATATTTTATTTATTTTATTACCATCCTCATGGTGCTGCAAGAATTTCATATTGATACCACTTCTCTTATGGCCGGAGCTGGTATTATTGGATTGGCTCTTGGTGTTGGCTCGCAGAGCTTGATCCGGGATTTTGTAACCGGATTTTTCATTGTATTGGAAAATCAGTTTGCTGTCGGGGATTACATTGTCAGTGGTGATATGGCAGGTACTGTGGAAGACATTGGCTTACGGGTAACGAAATTGCGCGATGGTAATGGTGTGCTTCACATTATTCCTCATGGAGCTATATCTAGGATTAGTAATTATACTAGAGGCCATATGCAGGCTGTCGTCAATATACCTGTTGCTTATGAGGCTGATTTGGATAAGGTACTTTTATTATTAGATGAGGCTTGTGTGTTGGTAGGCAAAGAGCTGGAAGAGGTTTTAGAAGGACCAAAGGTAATAGGTGTAGTAGAACTTGGGGCTCAGATGCTAATGGTTCGTATTGTAGCAAAGACTGTGCCTTTGCAGCAAGGAAAGGTGGAAAATGCTCTTCGTTATACCGTAAAGCGATTATTTAATGAAGCGAAGATCCCCCACCCTGTGATAGATATTAGTAAAAAGCAAGAAGGTGTCAGATGATGGTACGTTATGAAATTGGTGATATTGTAAGAATGAAGAAGAACCATCCTTGTGGAGCGTATTTGTGGGAAATTACCCGGACAGGAATTGATTTTGGCTTGAAATGTCAAGGCTGTGGGCGTTTTGTCTTAGTGCCACGCGTAAAATTTGAAAAAGGTGTAAAAGAGATCGTTACACGCAAAGGTACGCAAGAGGAGGGAGAAATGTGAAGTATCAGTTTATTGTAGGAGGCATGACCGTAGTGACGGGGATTGTCCTCATTGCAATGGGAACCGATTTTGGCAATAAAATCAATCTAACAGTCGGTGTTATCTTAGGTGCTGTCATGTTGTTATTAGGTACGGCAAGATTGAAGAATGCTATTGCTTATCGCCGTGAACATGGAGAAGAGTAAAGTGCCTGCTTGAAAATAGGGGAAGAATCATCTACAATAAGACATACTGAAAAGAAAATGGTAGTAAGGTGGAATAGATGAATGAGTACAAATTTAGAAGTGGGCATTGTTGGATTACCAAATGTAGGTAAGAGCACATTGTTTAATGCAATTACAAAAGCAGGTGCAGAAGCTGCTAATTATCCTTTTTGCACAATAGAGCCTAATGTGGGGGTCGTAGATGTTCCGGATGAGCGCTTACCCCATCTGGTGGAAATGTATAAAACAAAACGCTGTATCCCGACAGCGATGCGTTTTGTTGACATTGCTGGTTTGGTGAAAGGAGCGTCTAAAGGAGAAGGCTTAGGTAATAAATTTTTAGCTCATATCCGCCAAGTAGATGCCGTCGCTCAGGTCGTACGTTGTTTTGAAGATGAAAACATTACTCACGTTGAGGGAGCATTGAATCCTTTGCGGGATATTGAGATCATTAATACCGAACTATGCTTAGCTGATTTAGACACATTGGAGAAGCGTATGGAGCGGGTACAAAAGCTCATTAAAACTGGTGATAAAAAAGCGCCGAATGAAATGGCGGTACTGGTAAAGATTAAAGAACTTTTAGAGCAGGCCTTGCCTGCACGACGTGTTGATATGACAGAGGATGAAGCCAAACTTATTGGGGATTTAAACTTGATGACGTTAAAGCCGGTATTATTCATTGCAAATGTCAGCGAAGAAGAAGTCGCGACTGCAGAGGATAATGAGTATGTTAAAATTGTAAAAAAGTATGCCCTAGAAGAGGGCGCAGAAGTCATTGCTGTGTCAGCTAAAGTTGAGTCAGAGATCGCAGAACTGCCAGCGGAGGATGCAAAGGAATTCTTAGCAGAACTTGGATTGGCAGAATCCGGGCTGGATAAGCTGATTAAGGCTTCCTATAAACTTTTGGGCTTAGTGACGTTTTTGACGGCTGGTGAACAGGAAGTACGTGCCTGGACGATAAAAAAAGGGACAAAAGCACCTCAGGCCGGAGGTAAGATTCACTCTGATATTGAGCGTGGTTTTATTCGTGCAGAAATTGTCTCTTATAATGATCTTGTTTTGACAGGCAGCTCCAATGCAGCTCGTGAAAAGGGATTGGTTCGGTTGGAAGGTAAAGAGTATGTTATGCAAGATGGGGACGTTACGTACTTTCGATTTAATGTATAATATTTCTTTCAGGATATATAGTTGCATTTGTATTACCATTAGTGATATAATATGTCAGTCTAGGGTAGCCTAGAGAGGTTTGAAAAAATATTTACAAATGTTTACAAACCTTCCCTGCTCCCATAAGGGAGCCATTAGTCCACAGGAGGAGGTGATTTCGTGAGAAAGTACGAAGTCATGTTTATTGTTAAACCGTTGGAAGAAGAAGCGACAAATGCGGTAATTGCCAAATTTGAGAGCCTGATTAATAACAACGGTGGTCAAGTAGAAAAAATTGACCGTTGGGGCAAAAAGCGTTTGGCTTATGTAGTAAAAGACTTCACTGAAGGTTTTTACTGCTTGACTACCTTTACAGCTGTACCAGCGACCATTCTTGAACTTGATCGTATAATGAAGATTACTGAAGATATTTTGAAATTTATGATTATCAAAGTAGACGAATAGACCAGGGGGAATTAAACCATGAATAAGGTTATAATAGTCGGTCGTTTGACTCGTGATCCGGAAGTTCGATATACACAGACTGGTAAGGCAGTAGCATCTTTCAGTGTAGCAGTTGATACCGGTTATGGTGAGAATAAGCGAGCTGATTTTATTCCTGTAGTAGTATGGGATAAGCTGGCCGAAGTTTGTGGCAACAATCTTACCAAGGGTCGTCGTGTACTAGTTGAAGGACGTTTGCAAATTCGTGATTATGAGAAAGATGGACAAAAACGGCGTGCAGCTGATGTAGTAGCCCAGAATATTGAATTCTTGGATACGAAGCAAGCTGTGAGCGGTGGCAGTACTGCTGCTAGTCCTGCAAAATCATCCGGATATGATGTCAGCTCCTTTGGTACAGAGGTCTTCCCTGAAGAAGAGATTCCATTTTAAAGGGAGGTATTATCAGTGAAACGTGAAAGAGGAAGAAAACCTAAGAAAAAGATTTGTAGTTTCTGCGTGGATAAAGTAGAAACGATCGATTATAAAGAAGTTGGTAAAATTCGTCGTTACACTACGGAACGCGGCAAAATATTGCCTCGCCGTATTTCTGGTAACTGCGCAAAACATCAACGTAGTGTTACTTTGGCGATAAAACGTGCACGTATTGTTGCATTGTTGCCATTTACAGCAGAATAAAACAAAAGAGAGGTTAAGTAACCTCTCTTTTGTTTTATTCTGCTAAGAAATAGATCATTGTAATTTCTTATCTGGGATATACTTTATGATAAAGCAGGAAACAGACTATTGATTTGCGAATACTATATCAGATATAGTAAAAAGGGGGGGAGTGGCTGTTTTGTTTTCGAATGAGTCGGATATTTTACGCAAAATGCGTTTGATAGAGTGGCTAAAGGCAGAGTTGATCACCCATATTGGTCAGCTATACCAAGCTATGGCAAAGAATAGTGAGCAGGCGATTGCTGAAGGATTGGCTGCCGTAGTCGTTTCTTGTTATATTTTAGGAAGACGACTGGGAATTAGCTTTGAATCATTAGACAAGTCGGTTTTAATGCAAGTGGAACAAGATATAAAAAAAGAACGAGATGTGGAGAAATGGTTTGGTGACTCTAGCGAGTACCAACGTCATCTCCGCCAAAAGGGGTGAATGAATGAGACAGACACGGCTCAGGCCTATGGTAGAGGGTGGTATATTATCGGGGATTGCCATACTATTCGCCTTGATTAGTGCTTATCTTCCTCTGATTGGACCTTTTGTCAATTTAATGTGGCCGGTGCCTATTATTTTATTAGGTGTTCGTCATGGCTATAAGTGGAGTATTATGGCAACCGTTGTCTCTGGTGTCATGATCGCTATGTTAATGCATCCGCTGCATTCTCTTAGTGTTGTTGTTGGATTTGGCTTAATTGGCATTGTGTTAGGCTATGCCTTTCGAATGAATTTTAGCGCTGTTAAGACCATGATGTGGGGAACGGCTGCTTCTTTGGTTTCTAAAGCTGCATTATTGACGATTAGTGCCTTGGTGCTCGGTGTAAATCCTCTTGCTATGCAAACGGATGTAATGAATACTGCTGTAGCCCAGGCCATTGAAGTATACCGGGATTTTGGAATGGCAGAGCAGGAACTGGTTAAGATGTCTGAAGCGATGAAGTCCATGATTGAATTAATGAAGATTATTTTACCGGCAGGCTTTATTATGGCATCGGTACTTGATACGTGGATCAATTTTCTGATTGCCAAGACCGTATTAAGAAAGCTGGGGCATAATGTTCCTGCGTTTCCAGCATTTAAAGAATGGTCTTTGCCGTATCATATTGTGTACCTTTTTGCATTAGCCTTAGTCATGATCTATTGGGGTAACAGCAGGGAGATTAGTTTGCTGACCCAGGTTGGCATGAATCTTCAAGTGATTACGAGTACCCTTATTTTAGTGCAAGGTTTGGCGTTATTTAACTAATTTGCCGATAAATACAATTTGTCAAAAATGGTTAAAGGACTTATACTGTTCTTGATATTGACAAATGGTTTCTTCGCGCAGATCTTGATAGTTTCAGGTGCAATTGATATGGTTATGGATTATCGACATTTGCGAGGGCCTCAATCCAAAGAGTAAAGAATGGATATGTGAGATTAGCCTTCAAGGAGGAGTTGTTTATGCCGCAAGGTCCGTCTTTTTGGTTTGATACAAGAATTTATCTTGCTGTTGCCACAGCTTTATTAGTGGTGATTGTTTTTTATAATCCTTATGTAGCAGTATTAGGCACAATTTTATTAGGCTCGTTGTATTTATATGGGCGTGAACGCCACAAAGAGCGTCAGAAGGCGTTGGATAGCTACTTATATACAATGAGTAACTGCATTGAAGAAGGAGCATCCTATGCGTTAAAAAGTTTGCCTTTGGTTATGATGATCATTGACAAAGAGGGAAAGCTCTATTGGCATAATGATGTTCTAAGCGACTGGTTTGGGGATGAAGTTGTACTAGGAGAGTCGATTATGAGCATTTGTCCCGAGTTTCCTTTGGATAAGGTATGGGGCAAATCCGGCCGGGAAGTGTTTTCCACCGAAGATAAATATTTTGATGTGATTCATGAACCAGTAATTCATAAAATGGATCATGAAGAGTTAACGATTGCCTATATTAGTGATATTACAGCCAGCGAGCGAGTAAGAGCTGAATGTGTAAACTCGGTGCCGGTTATGGCTTACATCCAAATTGATAATTATGATGATGTATTGCAAGGGTTAAACGAAGGTCAGCGAACGTCTGTAGTCGCAGAAGTTAATAAGATCTTAGCAGAATGGGTGGCAGAGAATGAGGCTGTATTAAAGAAGTATGCAGATGACATGTACCTTGCAGTACTTAACCGGCAGAACTTAAATAAATGCCTGCAGGAGAAGTTTGACATTCTTGACCGGGTACGTGCCATTCATATTGGCAATAAAATACCCGTTACCTTAAGTATGGGCGTTGCAGCTGATGAAGACTCTGTAGCTATATTAGGTGAACGGGCCCAGGCCGGTCTGGACCTCGCATTAGGTCGAGGTGGCGATCAGGTAGCTGTTCATATAGGGGGTAAGCTGCAATTTTATGGAGGCAAAGCAAAGGCTGTTGAGAAAAATACAAGAGTTAAGGCACGGATTGTAGCTCAGGCATTGCGAGAGATTATTGATGATGCGGATACGGTTCTGGTCATGGGGCATACCAATGAGGATTTTGACAGCTTAGGTGCTGCTATTGGGGTAGGCATTATGGCTCGTCATCTAGGAAAGGAATTCCATATCGTCGTTAGCCAGCCTGGCGTCTCCTTAAGCAAGCTGCAGGAGATCTTAGCCGATTATGAGGAGTATCAAGATTTATTTATCACATCCGCTCAGGCAATGCCGCTGATCACGCCTCAAACCTTACTCTTTGTCGTAGATGTTCATCATCCAGAATTATCTGCAGCACCAGAGTTATTAAGCAAAGTCGATCGAGTGGTTGTTATTGATCACCATCGCCGTTCTGAAAAATTTATTGTAAATCCGTTATTAGTATACCTTGAACCGTCAGCGTCTTCTACTTGCGAATTGGTTACTGAGCTTTTGATGTACTTTGATGATTACCTAGAGTTTAACAAAATGGATGCGACGGCCTTGTACGCTGGCATTGTTGTTGATACGAAGCAGTTCTCGGTACAAAGTGGTGTGCGTACCTTTGATGCCGCAGCTTATTTAAGGCGTTCAGGAGCTGATCCGGCTTTAGTTCGTCAAATGTTCCGCTTAGACTTTGAGACAGTTAAGTCACGGGCTGAAATATTGAATCAGGCAATTATGTTACCTGGAGGGGTTGTTGTAGCAGGTTGTCCCGATAATATAAAGAATGCACAAATTGTAGCAGCACAGGTTGCGGATATGCTGCTGGGAGTAGAAGGAGTACAAATCAGCTTTGTATTGTTTTTCCTTGAAGATGGCGGAATAGGCGTTAGCGCAAGATCCAACGGAGCTTTCAACGTACAAGTTATTATGGAAGAGTTGGGAGGCGGCGGACACCAAACAGTAGCTGGTGCTCAGGTCAAAAAAGGTACTATGGAGGAAGTAAAGCGCCAAGTGATAGAACTAAGCGCAAAATATATAGAGGAGAGTGCAGAAAATGAAAGTAATTCTACAACAAGAGGTTAAAAAATTAGGCAAAAAAGGCGATATTATAGAGGTTTCAGAAGGCTATGCCCGCAACTATTTATTAGCGCAAAAATTAGCGATTCCAGCGACTGCTTCGAATGTCAATCAGGCAAGTCAGCAAAAGGCATCAGAAGCACGTAAACAGCAAAGAGCACTAGATGAAGCGAATCTGTTAGCAGCGCAAATGTCCAAAGTTGAAGTAACCATTGGTGTGAAAATGGGTGAAGGCGGCAAATTATTTGGGTCTGTTGCAAGTAAAGATATTGCCGATGCTCTTTATGCTCAACATAAAATCGAAATGGATAAACGTAAAATTGATTTAAAAGATGCCATTAAGGCACTAGGTACATACCCTGTATCCATAAAACTGCACCCTGAGATTAGTACTAAGATACAGGTACACATTATTGCAAAATAGCAAGAGCATTAGTTATGTATGCTTTTGCTGTCCTCTAACGGGGATTATAGAAAGGACAATTATATGAAAAACTTTTTTAACAAAATTATTCCTAGACGACCGTTGCCTAGCAGGGCAAGGGTCAATGAGCAGCTGAAGCATCAAACTGCAGCATTATATGAAATGTATGCAGGTATTTATGGTCCCGATAAAGTGGTGCTAAAAGCTGTAAAACTAGATGCTTTATCTTTAATGAACTCTGAAAATATAAGTGAGCGGGTATTGGCGCTGCAAAAGCTGGTATTTGAAGATCCAACAATGGAGAAAATACCTACATTGCCGGAAATACCGGAGATTTTAGTTGCGATTGAAGAAGAGATAGCTAGTTTAATGGCTCGTCGGTCCCTGGAAGATCGGTTAGAAAAGAAGATTAATGATAAGATGGAAGAACGCCATCAAGAGTATGTAAGAGAAATAAAGATGCAGGTTCTCAAAGAGGAAGAAAACAATGTTGAGAATCCTCAAACCTTAAAAAAATATGCTATGCTGGAAGTACTAGAACAGAAGAGTCTGACTAAGTCAGCGATGGAGATCACTCGTCCAGAAACATTAGGGGAAATTGTTGGACAAGAAAGAGCCGTAGAGGCTCTTCGATCTAAATTGGCATCACCCTATCCTCAGCATCTGATTCTTTATGGTCCTCCGGGAGTTGGTAAAACAACAGCTGCCCGCTTAGTATTAGAAGCCGCAAAGGCGCTCAAATTTACGCCCTTTGCACAAGAGGCCCCTTTTATCGAGGTGGATGGAACTACATTGCGGTGGGATTCCCGAGGAATGACTAACCCTCTTTTGGGTTCCGTTCATGATCCTATTTATCAAGGAGCGCGGCGGGATTTAGCTGAGACGGGTGTACCTGAGCCAAAACCAGGTTTAGCGACAGATGCTCATGGTGGTATTTTATTTATTGATGAAATTGGTGAAATGGATGCCATGCTGCAGAATAAGCTGCTAAAAGTATTAGAAGATAAGCGGGTATCTTTTGAATCTGCCTATTATGATCCTTCCGATCCGAATGTTCCCAAGTACATTAAGAAGCTTTTTGAAGATGGTGCACCTGCTGATTTCATACTGATTGGTGCAACAACAAGAGACGCTTCGGAAATTAATCCTGCGATACGGTCGCGCTGTGCTGAAATATACTTTGAGCCTTTGACGCCAAAGCATATAGAAGAAATTGTTTATAATGCGGCAGTCAAATTAGATGTAGCATTAGAATCTGATGTAGCTGCCTTAATTAGTGAATATACTATAGAAGGTCGTAAGGCTGTAAATATCTTATCGGATGCCTTTGGCATCGCTTTATATCGGTCCAGTGATCAGGAAAAGGTTGTCATTACCCATGAGGACGTATATAAAGTAGTACAGGTTAGCCGCCTGACTCCTTTTGTAAATCTTAAGGCCGCTACAATTGGTGAAGTTGGTAAAGTATTTGGACTGGGTGTGGCTGGTTATCTTGGTTCTGTATTAGAGATTGAGGCTGTATCCTTTGCAGCAGGAGAAAAAGGTAAAGGACGTATACGTTTTAATGATACAGCGGGCAGTATGGCAAAAGATTCGGTCTTTAATGCTGCGGCTGTAGTCAGAAAAATAACAGGTGAAGATTTAGGCAATTATGATATTCACATTAATATTATTGGCGGTGGACGCATTGATGGTCCTTCCGCTGGGACGGGCATTTTGGCTGCTATTATTTCCGCTATTACCGAGCGCCCCATTCGCCAGGATGTTGCAGTGACAGGTGAAATTTCCATTCAGGGGAAAGTGAAGGCTGTCGGTGGTGTCTTTGAGAAAGCTTATGGTGCTAAACAGGCCGGTATTACGACTATGATTATTCCAAAAGAAAATGCAAATGATATTCCCCAAGGGCATTTAGGCTTAGAAATCTGCCCTGTAGATAACGTAGAAGAAGCATTAGCTATTCTATTTTCTGATACAGAGCAAAGAAGTGCATAGCAAAATGGGGAGGAGGCAAGTTGATTGTTAGATAGAATACCACCACAAAATATGGAGGCTGAGCAAGCAGTACTCGGCGCCATGCTGATTGAGCGGGAGGCGATTTCTAAGGTTGCTGAGTTGCTGCGGCCGGAAGATTGTTATCGCGAAGCTCATCGCCTGATCTATAATGCTATGCTGGAGCTTTTTAATAAAAATGATGCAGTGGATATGGTTACTGTCATTGAGTTCCTGCGCAAAGAAGACAAACTGGAGGCAGCGGGCGGGATCGCTTATGTAACCTCCCTGGCAAACAGTGTACCGACTGCTGCCAATGTATTGTATCATGCAAGAATCGTAGAAGAAAAAGCGCTGTTGCGTCAATTGATTAACGCTGCTACCAATATTGCCGGCATGGGGTATGAAGGCAGTGAGGAAGTAGCTACTCTCTTAGATAGTGCTGAAAAAATGATACTGTCTGTATCCAGCCGAAAAATGGGAGGAGAATTTACTCCGATTAAGAGTATTATCTTTGATGCATTTAATAAAATTGAACAGCTATATGCCTCAAAAGGCAGTATCACCGGACTTTCTACTGGATTTAAAGACTTAGATAAGCTGACTTCAGGCTTGCAGCCCTCGGATCTGATTTTGATCGCAGCTCGTCCTAGTATGGGAAAAACGGCGTTTGTACTGAATATTGCTCAGCATATCGGAATTGCTGAGAAAAAAGCAGTGGCATTCTTTAGTCTGGAAATGTCCAAAGAGCAGTTAGTTCAACGTATGTTATGTGCAGAATCTGCCATTGATTCTCAGAGATTGCGGATTGGTGAGCTGGAAGCTAAAGATTGGACGAAACTTGTCAGCGGGGCAGATCGATTATCCGCAGCACCTATTTTTATCGATGATACTGCAGGTATTACCGTAATGGAAATGCGTTCAAAAGCGAGACGCTTAAAGATAGAGCATAACTTGAGCTTGATTATTATCGATTATCTGCAGCTTATGCAAGGTAGTGGCAAGGGGAAGGGGAGCGAAAATCGTCAGCAGGAGATTTCCGAGATTTCCCGTTCTCTCAAGGCTTTAGCCAGAGAAATCAATGTTCCCGTTATCGCCTTGTCTCAGCTTAGTCGTAGTGTAGAGTCCAGACAGGTAAAGAAACCAATGCTGAGCGATCTTCGAGAATCAGGTTCATTGGAACAGGATGCGGATATTGTGGCTTTTCTCTATCGGGATGATTATTACAATCCTGATAGTGAACAGAAAAATATTACGGAAGTTATTATTGCCAAACATCGTAATGGTCCAGTTGACACCGTTCAATTATTCTTCCACAAACAATTTACAAAGTTTAGCGATTTGTCAAAATTGCCAGGATAGAGGAGATAGATGATATCTCCTCTATTTTTATGAGATTTTACTAGGAAATTAGTATTTCTATTCGTAATATAGAAGAGATTTTTGATAAAATCCGAACAATGCATGGACAATAATAAAAAACATTCGAAAAAATATTGACACATTTAGCACTAAGTGCTATGCTATATGAGGGAAAAAATCTAGATGTTAAATAAAGAATATGTAAGTGTAAAAGTGATGAGTGAATTTTATAATCTGGGATAAAATAAGCATGCCTAATTATAAACAACTTATTAACAAAGTTATCCACAGTTTGTGGATAACTGGTTAGGAATATAAGGTTTCGTTTATAAGTAGCAATAGATTTTAAAGTTGAATTAGACCAAGGAATTTAAAGAGAGAAGAGAGCCTTGGCAAGTATTTTAAAAAGATGGGAAGGGTGAATATTATGCCAGCAGTAGTAGTAATGGGAACTCAATGGGGCGATGAAGGAAAAGGAAAGATCGTAGATTATTTGGCAGAGAAAGCTGATGTTGTTGCTCGATATCAAGGAGGCAATAATGCAGGCCATACTGTGGTAGTAGAGGGTAAACAATTTAAATTGCAGCTATTGCCATCAGGAATTTTATATAAAGGCAAGACTTGCGTTGTTGGTAATGGCGTTGTTGTTGATCCAGGCGTTATACTAAAAGAAATTAAAGGGATGCAGAGCCAAGGAATTGATACTACAGGTTTGAAGATTTCCAACCGGGCTCATGTTATTATGCCATATCATCGTTTGTTGGATGAAGCAGAAGAAACCTATCGTGGTGATCATAAGATTGGTACGACAAAAAGAGGCATTGGTCCATGTTATATGGATAAAAACTCTCGATGTGGCATTCGTATCGTAGACTTATTGGATGAGGAAGAATTCTCCGAAAAGCTCAAACGAAACATAGAAGCTAAAAATCATCTATTAAAAGCTGTTTATGGTCTGGAAGGCTTTGACTATGAAACTGTGAGAAAAGAATATTTAGGTTATGCAGATGAACTACGCGATTACGTCTGCGATACATCCGCTGCTTTAAATAAAGCATTAAAAAATGGAGAAAAAGTATTATTTGAAGGCGCGCAAGCAACCTTATTGGATTTAGATCATGGAACCTATCCATATGTTACTTCATCCAATCCTATTGCTGGTGGTGTGTGCGTAGGTGCTGGTATTGGCCCGACTAAAATTGACAAAGTGGTTGGTGTAGTGAAAGCCTATACAACTCGTGTAGGTGAAGGTCCGTTTCCTACGGAATTATTTGATGAAGTTGGCGATCATATCAGAGACAGAGGTCATGAATATGGTACAGTTACCGGTCGTCCTCGCCGCTGCGGTTGGCTAGATGCAAGTGTAGTAGGTTATGCTGGCCGATTAAGTGGTATTGATTACATGGCAATCACTCGTTTGGATATTCTAGATGAATTAAAAACAGTAAAGTTATGTGTTGGCTATAACTATAAAGGCAAATTATTGGAAGAGTTTCCTGCCAGTCTAAAAGCATTGGCAGAAGTAGAACCAATCTATGAAGAACTGCCAGGCTGGCAAAGTGATACCACTGGCGTTCGTAACTATGCTGATCTGCCTTTGAATGCGCGACTTTATTTAGAGCGTTTAAGCGAAGTTGCTGATATTAAGCTTGGTATTGTATCAGTTGGTCCTGGTCGTGATCAGACCATTGTAATGCATGAGATTTTTGGATAAAATAGCAAGGGAATAATTAGTATGTGGGTGATATAGATGGCAGCCTTGCTGTTAAAAGAAATTGTTGATTCTTTTTGCCTTACGGCCGTAGATAAGAATTGTAATCTTAATGTTCCGGTAAAAGTGTCTGATATCAATCGACCGGGGCTGGCTTTAGCTGGCTATTTACAGCATTTTGATGAGCAGCGTATTCAAGTTATTGGCACAGCAGAATCCGCGTTTCTAGAAACCTTAAGCGAAGATTTGGCAACTGAGCGGTGGCTGTCATTTATCAATCTGCATTTTCCCTGTTTAGTGATTACTCGAAACATCATACTTCCTGAACGTTGGCTGCAATTGGCGGCAAGTCGCCAATTGCCAGTTTTTCGTACCCGTTTGGCTACGACTCGTTTTATTGCCCAGCTAACTAATTATCTAGAGCATAAACTTGCGCCAAGTACGACTCTTCATGCAGTTCTAGTGGACGTGCATGGTGTAGGAACGTTAATCATTGGAGAAAGTGGAATTGGAAAGAGTGAAACTGCACTGGATCTGATTAAGAGGGGACACCGTTTAGTGGCGGATGATGCCGTGGAGGTTACCCGTACAGAAGAGAATGTATTGACTGGTACGGCACCAGAAGTATTGCGTCATGTAATGGAAGTTAGAGGGCTTGGTATTTTAAATGTTAAAGCATTGTTTGGTATTGGTGCTGTAAGGCCGAATCAAAAAATTCATCTTGTGATTCAGTTGGAAGAGTGGGATCAGACCAAGGCTTATGATCGTCTGGGTCTTGATGAAGAGCATCATGAGATTTTAGGTGTAGGATTACCTTGTAAAACCATTCCTGTCCGTCCTGGACGAAATTTATCTAATATTATTGAAGTAGCAGCAATGAATTATCGCCTCAATAAATCGGGCTATAATGCTGTGGAAGACTTTATTGAGAAACAAAGAAAGTTCTGTTTAGGGAATACAACAGATTGAGGCAGCAGAATTTGAATCATATTTTGTCGAAAGTAAGATGTATTTGACATAGTAAATGAAATTAGCAATAAAAAGAAGTTGACAGTAATCGAATAATCCTATATAATCATATCTTGTGAGAGCGAGATGATCCACTAGCTCAGTTGGTAGAGCACCTGACTTTTAATCAGGGTGTCCCGCGTTCGAG
>CAMKSY010000011.1 GCA_946415545.1 uncultured Pelosinus sp.
AATATACCGTTTGATAACCAAGGCCGCAAATTTTGGCAACACCAACTGACGCTGCCAACGATGCGGTTCCTTGATTAGCCGCCCCAGCCACTCCAACTGCAATTTTTGCAGCCAGGGAGCCACCCGCTGCACCCGTCCAGCCATGACATCTAAACTACCGCCAACACCCATGGAGACAGGTACCTGCATTTGATCTTTGTATTTAGCAATAAACTGCTCTTGTCTAGGCATGCCAAGAGCTACGAAAAGCAAATGAGGTTTGGCAGCAGCTATTTTTTCAACGACCACGGCTTCCTCATCTGACTTAAAATATCCATGATGGGTTCCCACGATTTTCAACGCTGGATATTGCTTTTTTAAATTATCTGCCGCCTCCTGGGCCACACCCGGTGCCGAACCCAGCAGAAAAATACCCCAAGCCTTTTGCTCTGCCACTGGCATTAAATTTAACATCAGATCAATACCGGTTACCCGCTCCGGCACCGGAGTTCCCGCCACCTTTAAAGCCCAGACAATACCAGTGCCATCCGGGGTAACCAGATCCGCTTTATTTACTAAATCTAACCAATCCCACTCACTCTGGGCCCGATAAAGATACTCCGGGTTTAGCGTAACTACCAAGTGAGGTTTATTCCCTTTTGCTATGAAAGCAGAAATTTTACTAACAGTTTCTGCCATGCTTAATGGATCTATTGCCGCATTGAGTAATTGAATACGCACTTGCTTCGCCTCCATCAATTGTCCACATCCATTATACAGGTATCTTAACCATTCAGCCACTGGCAGATGGCATAAAAAAATCTACCCACAGAGGCAGATTCTTGAAGGATTTATCTTTCAGATACCTAATAGAATAGAAATTACTTTTTAATGGAAGGAGGACTCGGATACGTTTTATTACTTAAAATTATGAGGAGAGGATATACTTTGAAAAGATTTATCAGCCTAGTAGCCATGTTAACCTTTCTGCTTTCATTTAGCAGTGCGGCCATGGCAGAACCAATTAAAGTTATGGTAGACAGCCAATATTTAAGCTCTACTTCAAGTCCTACCTATATTAATGGACGCTTAATGGTTCCCATGAGATCAATTTTTGAAGCGTTAAATGCCAAAGTAACCTGGTATAACGGCGCCGTAATTGCCAGTCTCGGAAGTACTGAAGTTCAATTAAAACCTAATGAAAACTACGCCAAAGTCAATGGCCAAAAGGTTATTATGGCCGTACCCAGCACTGTTATAAACGGGGTTACTCTAGTACCTCTTCGCTTCGTAGGTGAAGCTATGGGAGCAGATGTAGACTGGCTCAACAACTTACAAACAGTATTAATTACCTCCAAACAATTTAAAGAAGATAAAGTCCGTTACAAAAACTACGCTGAATTCCGCAGTATGGCCACTGCCTATGAAACCACCAAGGATAAGTTTACCTCTTTAAAAGAAAAATACACTCAGTTTGCCGCAATCTTTGATCCAGTGATAAAAGAAATTGATCCATTAATAGCCAGTAAAAGCATCTCCGTCAAAACACCGGCAACTACAGCCCTTGGTAAACTGAAAAACCTTGAAGGCCTTAGCTCAGAAATTCAGAGCCTTAGTACTTCTACCAATACACTAGCTCCTTTGAAAAGACCTATGAATGATTTATCTACTGGTTTAAATGGGACACTCAACCAATTAGCTAAAGATGGCGTGAATTCAACAACTGAGTCGGGTTGGACATATATGCTGGAGCAAAAGAAGAAAACCGAGGATCTTCTAGTAGGTACTGAGCAAACAATAGTTGGGGAAAGGGCAAAGATATTAGATTATTATAGTAAGTATGTGAAGTAAAACTAAAGTTCCCCAACAAGCTCATCCTTGAAGGGGAACTCTGGTTTTATTTTGATATGCTTGCTCTAGCTTTCATTGATCCTATCTCCAAAGTCACTTCCCGTATCCATGAGGATGCTTCTGGTGCCATCGCCAAGCTGTCTTTATAATGGTCTCCAGATCGCTATACCGAGCCTGCCAGCTCAGTACTCTCTGGATCTTCTCTACTTTGGCCACCAGAATATCTGGATCTCCCTCTCTTCTGGGAGCCTCGAGAATCGGCATGTCTATGCCGGTAACCCCCTTAGCCATGGCGATCACTTCCCGCACGGAATACCCTGTGCCTGTTCCCACATTATAAGCCCCGCACGCCACTCCTTGCTCCAGGGTTTCTAAAGCACGGATATGGGCTTCTGCCAGATCTAAGACATGGATATAATCCCGGATACAGGTACCATCAGGGGTATCATAATCAGTACCGAAAATAGAGATCGCCTCTCTTTGTTCTAGGGCCGTCTTGAGGACCAGAGGAATCAGATGTGTCTCCGGTGTATGATCCTCCCCCAGGGAGCCATCCCAAGCCGCTCCTGCTGCATTAAAATAGCGCAACGCCATCCACTTTAAGCCATAAGCCTGCTCCAACCAATAAAGAGACTGCTCAATCATCAGTTTGGAAGCTCCATAAGGGTTAATAGGCTCTGTTTTCGACTCTTCCGGAATGGGGACCTCTTTAGGATTTCCATAAGCGGCAGCCGTAGAGGAAAAAACGATTTTGTTCACGCCGCATTGAAGCAAGGTATTTACAAAACGATTGGTTTTCGCTGTGTTCTCTTCAAAATAAAGATCCGGCTTTTGCACCGATTCCCCCACCAGGCTCCGTGCAGCAAAATGAATCCCCGCACTAATGCTTTCTTTTTTTATGATCTCCGAGACAAGTCCTTCATCGGTGATATCCCCCTGATAAAAGGGGATATCCTTACCAACAGCTTCCCTGTGCCCGGTGATTAAGCTATCCAGTACCACCGGCCCATACCCAGCTTCAGCCAAAGCCTGAACCGTATGGCTGCCGATATACCCTGCCCCGCCTGATACTAAAATCTTTTTCATAGCCCACCTCAGAAAAATATTTAGAACCCAACCACACGGACTTCATCTAAGCTTAATTTCCCCTCAAGAAAAGTCTCATATTGATCACATATTGCTTTTGTCTCCCCAAAGCCAATTTGTTTTCCCTTATGCAGCCACAACACTTTATTACAAAGCCCCCGTATCTGACTCAACAGGTGAGATACGAGAATCGTCACAGTCCCTCCCGAAATGATCTCCTCTTGCATCTTTGCCGCACTTTTCGCTTTAAAAGCCCCATCTCCTACAGACAACACCTCGTCCAGAATCAAGATTTCTGGCTTTACAAGAGAAGCAATCGAAAACGCCAGACGAGCCTGCATACCGGAGGACAACTGCTTAAAGGGCCGACCCTGAAATGCCTCCAATTCAGCAAAAGATATGATCTGCTCGAAGGTCTCGTCCATGAACTGACGGGTATATCCCAACATTGCCCCTCGAAGATAGGCGTTCTCTTTCACCGTTAAATCCCTGTCAAAACCAGATCCTAATTCCAACAGCGCAGAGATACTCCCATTGGCCGTTATACGTCCCTCCGTAGGTTCCATAATGCCGGCCACTGCTTTCAGCAGCGTGGACTTTCCTGCTCCGTTGAAGCCTACAATACCGAGCATGTCCCCCTTATTCAGCGCAAAGGAAACGCCATCTACCGCCATAAAGCGCTCTACGCGGTAATTACCAGTTAGGTGACGCATTGTCCATTCCTTGAGCCCTATATCTTTAAAATCCCCAATCTTGTAGCTGATGGAGACATTATCCACTTTCAACAATGGTTCCATGGGTTCGCTCCTTTACACATAATACAGGAATTCATGGTTGTACTTTTTATACATCCATCAGCCGATGCCGAAAACGACGAGCGCATAGGCTGCCGCCAGCAAATGAATCTGTAACGTCGGTATCGTGGAATCGAGAACAATTTCCCGAAAATAGTGAATGTACACATATACCGGGTTAAATAAAAACAGGTTTTGCACACCACATGAGAAGCTGTGTCAATACTTTCCACAAATACTGCATATCCCGAAAAAACACCTGCAAGGCCGAGAGAATCAGGCCCAACCCAGTATTGAAAATAACCAGACAGGCAATCGGAACCAGCTCTTCAAACAGGAACTGGTGTTTTTTGAGTTTTTGGAACATCCATTTTTGCTCCTCTTCTAATTTTAAAAAATACATATTATGAAATCTTCCCAACTTTATTCCGAGCCTTGGCAGGAGAGTTCTTTTTCCTCCATGGTATACATCCTATCATAATACTTGCAGTATTCCCCGCTTGTAACTTGTTTCATCCAATCGCTGTTTTGCAAATACCAGCTTATCGTTTCGGCAATCCCCTGTTCGAAGGTATAGCTAGGCTGCCAGCCAAGCTGCGTAGTGATTTTTGTATTATCAATAGCATAGCGGCGATCGTGGCCGGGGCGATCCTGGACATGCGTAATCAAGCTCTCGTCCTTCCCCATCGCCTGTAATATCAGCCGGACGATCTCAATATTCGCTTTTTCATTATTACCGCCGATATTATAGACCTCTCCGGCCACGCCTTTGGCAAGGACATTATAAACAGCCGCACAATGGTCCTTTACATGGAGCCAATCGCGGACCTGCCTGCCGTCCCCATATACGGGCAAGCTCTTATCACATTGGCAATTGTTAATCATTAAGGGAATAAGCTTTTCAGGAAACTGATACGGGCCGTAATTATTGGAACAGCGGGTAATATTGACAGGCAGTCCGAAAGTTTCGTAATAGGCACGCACAATCATATCAGCACTGGCCTTGGAGGCCGAATAGGGGCTGTTCGGTGCCAGCGGCGTCGTCTCGATAAACATACCGGTTTCCCCCAGAGCGCCATACACTTCATCCGTAGATACCTGAAGAAATTTTACACCGGGTATAAATTCCCTGCTATACTTATCATCGGGATGTACCTTCCAATATTTTTTCGCAATATCCAAGAGCGCTTGGGTGCCAATGATATTGGTCGTCAAAAAAACCTCCGGCTCCGCAATGCTACGATCCACGTGCGACTCTGCCGCAAAGTTAACGACTGTATCAATGTAATAGCTGCAAAACAAGTCGTCTACCAAATTACGGTCGCAAATACCTCCTTTGACAAAATGATAGCGGGGATGATTCTGAACCGCTTCTAAATTGGCAAGATTCCCCGCATAAGTCAACAAATCGAGATTAATCACCCGACAATCCGGATTGCCCTCCAGTAGATATCTGACAAAATTTGACCCGATAAAGCCCGCACCACCGGTAACTAATATGTTCTTCATGCCTTATCCTCCGCAATACGTAGTAAATATCTCCCGTACTCCGTCTTTAACATCGGTTCTGCCAAGCCCATCAGTTGCTCCCTAGTTATATAACCTCTGCGGTAAGCAATCTCTTCGATACAGGAAACATATAAGCCTTGTCGCTTTTGTACAATCGACACAAACTGCGATGCCTCTAGGAGACCGTCATGAGTACCGGTATCAAGCCAGGCCATACCACGACCAAATAGTTCCACCCTTAACTGCCCCCGGCGCAAGTATTCATTATTTACTGCTGTAATCTCCAGCTCCCCGCGCGGTGATGGTTGAATACTTCCGGCTATCTCCAGTACCTGATTATCATAAAAATAAAGCCCCGGTACCGCATAATTTGATTTCGGGCTCCGCGGTTTCTCCTCGATTGACAATACATTGCCTTGATCGTCAAACTCTACCACCCCAAAATCCGCAGGATTGGGCACATTATATCCAAAAATAACAGCACCCTCGGCAAAAGAAGTGGCTCTCTGCAGTAGCTCAGAAAAACCGCGGGCATAGAAAATATTATCACCAAGCACAAGTGCCACCTTGTCGCTCCCCACAAAATCTGCACCGATGATAAATGCTTCCGCTAAACCATTCGGAGCCTCCTGTACAGCATATGAGAAAGTCAGCCCTAGGTTGAAGCCGTCGCCAAGCAATTCCTGAAAGCTAGGCAAATCCCGCCTAGTCGAGATAATCAAAATCTCCCTAATACCAGCCAGCATTAGGGTGGAAAGCGGATAATAGATCATGGGCTTATCATAAATAGGAATAACCTGCTTAGAAACCGACTTGGTCAGCGGATACAGCCGTGTACCGCTGCCACCGGCTAGAATGATGCCTTTCATTGCAAACCCTCTTCTTTATAATGAAAATATGATGATACCTGTAATAATAACGAATATCCCTGCTACTTTTCGATAAGTCAGCTTTTCCTTTAGTACGGTTGCCCCCAGAATAGCAACAAAGATATAACCGGAAGCTTCCAGGATAGGACCCATGGAAAGTGGAACATACTGATAAGCGTAAATTGTTAAAAAAGTGGCGATTAGAAATATGGCATAAGCAACGATAACATACGGATTGAGATACTCTTTGGTTTTATCTTCGTATGTCTTAAGAGCGCTTTTCTTAAGTAATACTTGGGAAACAGAAGAGATGAAAGCACTTACAATGAACACTAAAGAAAAGATTAGTAGCTTACTCATAATCACTGACCATCAGGTAGACACCTGCAAATATTATTGCAGAACCTATAATCATCGTTATTTTGATTGGTTCACCGTATAAAACGCTGCCCCATAACATTCCCCAGATAACCACTACAGATTTGTTTAAATAAGCAGTAGTGAGCGGCATTTTCTTCAGTATTTGCTGCCAGAAAATAGCATAGACTAATAGAACCAGTAAAATAGTAGCATATAGTGATAAGAAATAAATGGACAAAAACTGTGTGCTAGCCGCCGCCTTTGAAGCAATACCTCCTAATGAATATAACAGAAAAATCAAATGCAGCACGGCATAATCTTTCAATTCCGGTTTATCCATAAAAAACAATTCCTCATTTTCTGCATCTGCTTAGAAATTTATCCCACATTGCATATTCTTGAAAGCGAATATATTAAGTCATAGCCATCCCAGACAACGGAGAAGTCTGCTGTTTTACCAACAGGTACAATCCGATCAATCCCGCATAAACCATTCTGGATTACCCAATATCTCAGTTCTGCCGGATCAAACCCAATATAAGCCATGGTTTGGTATTCCCTTGAAATAATTTCAGCCAAAGTATCAAGATCTTGGCTGTTATACTCTATAAAGCTCCCGCCCGCACATCTGTAAGCAGGAATATCTTTACTGAGTTCTTTCACCCTTATTCTGCTAATAAGGTTATCCGGCATTTTCTCATTTACAGTTCCTTCTAATTCCATTGAACACCGGCATATGGTCATCAGTTTGTCGACAGCGATAATGGATGGTAGTGCATAGCGTTCTTCCACATAATTTTGTAAAGCATCCCAAAAACGTTTCTTCGCTAATGAAATATCTGCGTCTTCCCCGACCCATACTATTAAGCGGGGAGCAGAACACGCATTCTGGTCATATAAATATGTATCGTTATAAAATTCTTGCGCGACTTTTTTCGGATTCGATTTTTCCAAATAACTATTCGTATGAATTATACAGAAAGAATATCTATCAGCAAAAGTCAGTTCCATGGAGTGGGATGGTACAGGTATCTTCCGGATTTCATTAATCGTAACGTTGCCACCCCAAATAATACGCACATCACATAAGGAAGAAAGAAAAGCTGTAATCTCCGAGGAATGGTCATATTTTACGATGGCTATCCGTTCCCTTAAGTTCTCAAAATTCCCTTCGTCAAAAATTTTCACTATCGCTTGACAGATAATATCTGTTTGTGCAAAAGGTTTACCGGAGACTCGCACGATACTCGCATTTCCTGCCAGCAAAGCTGTAACCATGGAATAGGCAAAAATCGTTGGGACATTTGAAGGAGCAATGTGGAATGTTACCCCTCTTCCGAGTCGGCAATCCAAAGAGTTACCATATCTAGCTTTCAAATGTTCAATATGTGCCCTCCGACAAAAGAAGGCAAATGCGATAATGTCAGGATATTCTTTTGCTATTTTATCACCAAGCAATACTTGGGAAAGTCTGTTTAAGAATAGAACTACTTGGGGGAAGAAAGGTTGCTTCACATTAAGAGAAGGCATCTCTTCCAGCGATCCATTGCCTTGATATAAGTAAATTATCTCACTTGAATTTACTGGCATAACTGTCGCTACACCCCCTAATCTCGGCATTCTGGATGCGTCCTGTAATCTTAAAGTATTTTCCCAGCCGTCCGCATGGGCAGTCATCTTCGCCTAGGATGATTCCTTCATCCTCCGTAAGCAGAGCATGTCCGGGATACGACGTCGGCAGAACGGAAACTACTTCGATCAGACCTTTTTCTCCTATATCAGCCACGCTAAAATCCTTGGCACGGCGAGTAATTACATCGGAAAAAATACTGGCGTGAAGGTGCCCTTGGTCACATTCCATATAAACCGTTCCCGTCTGTTCTACCATACCATAATAATCATGGACTCTATTAATCTTACATACCTCTTGTAATTCTTTCTTAAATGCCTCAGCACTAACAGCCTTTTCAGCGAGCTTTTTCCATCCTCCACCATGAATCATAATTCCTTTGGAGAGATCGATCCCATAATCGTCTTCTTTCAGCAACTGGCAAAAATGGTTCCAAATCATAAAGGTAAAGCCAAACAGCAGAATATCCTCACCACGATACTTTTCCAGAAAAGATTTTAATCCATCAATATCCAGATTCATATCCTCATCTAAGGCAAATATCTTGTCGCGGGCAAAAATTGAGAAGCCCAATATCCCCGCTCCCCGTGCTGAAAAATTCGCCCGGTCTTTAAGAATCGTCGAGGTATCTAATATAATCATGGGCAGTCTGCGGGTTCCGATATAGGATGATACGATTTTAGTCAATGTCTTGCTCTGATTCGCTGCACTCTCTTTGTCTAAATAAATTTTTGACACTTGCTGCCCGGTTGTGCCAGACGAAGTCAGCTTTTTGAAGATGGCTTCTTTTTCAATACTCAGCAAGTCATATTCCTTAAACATCCTCACAGGAAGGAAAGGGATATCATAATGGCTAGTTAGCTTATCAACATCAATCTGCAAGGTGTTAAGAATTTTTTGGTACTCCACACAGCGAACATAGTGATTCTTGGTTAGTTCAATAAGTTTATTCGATAAAAATGCCTGCTTGGCTTGTTTATCTAAAGCATATGGCTCAACCATAAAGCTCCTCCAATTTAGAATAAAGAACCTTGCCTGATTCATTACGCGGTATTTCTTTGATCGGAATAGTCGTAAAAGCAGAAGGATTTAAACCCATCTTCGCACTAATCAGTGCTTTGGCTTCGGATGTTTTTTCTTGATCCGTCAGATAAATAACCAGGCGGTCATCAATTCCGCCACAAGCACATTCAAATCCTGCTTGCTGAAGCATTCTCTCTACATCGTCTAAATTCACCCGATTACCAAACAGCTTCAAAAAACGTTTTTTTCTGCCTACAATATAATAAAAGCCTTCACTGTCCCGTTTAGCTATATCCCCTGTGTGAAGAACCCCTCTGTTCTCGTCACCTTTGTTTAATTCCTCCACACTTTCGGCATACCCAAGGGTTACATTCTTTCCGGTATATACCAATTCACCGGTAATATTACCTTCTGTGATAATACTACCGTTATCATCGGTTAGTGTGAACTCTCCACCCGGAATAACAATGCCGATACTCCCCGCTTTACTTACGGCATATTCCCACGGCAAATATGACATTCGTGCCGTTGCTTCTGTTTGCCCGTACATTACCACAAAACGACGGTTGGTCTGTTCCGCATACCCCGCAAACTTTTTGTGCAACTCCAGTGAGAGTTTGCCACCCGCCTGTGTTATTGTCCTTAGTTTCGGCAAGTCCATCCGGTAAAAACGCAACTTATCCAACATTTCGTAAATATACGGTACCCCGCCAAACGAAGTTGCCCCGTTGTACTTGAACTGCTTCCAAAACTCTTTTTGCATCATTGTCTTTGATGACAGAATAATTGACGCACCAACCCACAGATGACTGTTGATAATTGACAAGCCGTAGGTGTAGCTCATGGGCATCGTTGTAATCGACCGTTCCGTTGCACCCAGTTCAAGATACTGTACTATTGACTCTGTATTGGCACGAATATTACCATAACTTTGCCGTACAAACTTCGGACTGCCCGTTGAACCCGAAGTAGTCAGCAACAACGCAAGTTCATCATACAGTTCAGTTTCCCCGTTGTTCGGGGTTTTCAGCAAGGTGTAACCCCAAACGGAGTATACGCTTGTATACTCTGGAAGTTTACCCGCCATATCGAATGGCACCCACAAAAAATCTGGCTTATAGCTTGTAAGCAAGACATTAAGCATTTCTCGGTCAATTTCAGCATTCAACATAAGCGGCACAATGCGATTATTCAGAAATGACACATAGCCGAGCAGAGACCCTTTTTCATTCCTGCAGAACATAAACACCAAGCAACGACTACCTACCGCCGCTGCCAGCTTATCGCTCTCGCTTTGGAGCGCAGCATACGAAACTTCGCTGCCGTCTTCGCTTACAAGCGCAGTGTTATCCGCAAATTGCTCAAACCTCCACATCATACTTTTTTAGTATCTCCTTCCCTTTCTCGAACGAACTGAAATCAATAATGTCATCGGTGTCCAGCATAATTTCAAATACGTTCTCAAGCGTGGCAATCATGCTCATATGCCCAACGCTGTCCCATTCCTGGATTTGTTGATATTCAAGACTAGCTGCTACCTCAGCACTAATACCGAATGTTTCGGTAAATATTTGGGTATATTTTTCAAGATTTGTCACTATGTTTAATCTCCTTTTAAAAATTTTAGAAAATGGAACACCCGTCTACACCTAATATTTGACCAGAAATATATGAAGATTTATCAGAAGCCAGAAAAACAGCTGCTTCAGCTACTTCACTAGACTTCCCTAAACGACCTAATTTGATATTCTCGATTCGTTGCTCAATAACGTCTTGAGGAATAGTCTCTAAAAGTCGTGTATCAATCATTCCAGGAGCTAGTCCATTGACCCTAATACCATGGGATGCAAGTTCCTTTGCCGAAGCCTTTGTGAATGCAATAACAGCACCTTTTGTGGCGGAATATACCGTTTGCCCAGCACTACCAGTTATCCCAACAATAGATGCAATATTGATGATATTACCACTTTTTTGGCGCATCATAAAACGTGATGCAATCTGTGTAAGGTTAATAACTGCAAACACATTTATTTCAAACTGATCACTTATCATTTTATTAGTTATCATACCTAATATCCCATTTTGCATTATTCCTGCATTATTTACAAGAATATCTATTTTTTTCATATCTTTATAAATTTGCATAAATACTTTTTTTACTGTATCATCATCCATTATATCCAAACATATTGGGATTACCTTGCCCTCACAGGTAGCATTCAACTCATTTGCCAAATCATCCACAGAACCCTCTTGCCTGGTTAAAGCAAATACATTGGCTCCCTGATATGCAAATTTTTTTACTAGCTCACGCCCAATTCCACCATTTGCCCCAGTAATAATTACGGTTTTTTCCTTTAAAAGCATTCCAAACCACCTCTCACTAACTATGTTTTATAAAGACATAGTTGATTTTATCACAGAAAAAACCAATAGCTTCATGCATTCGCATAGCGTTAAGGTTGTTTGTCGATACATATGTTGAAATCATTTTGCCTTTTTTCTTTAATGCCTCAAAAATAGGCTTATATATTGTAGTAAACCCGATCCCTGCTTTTGCATAATTACTATATATCCCTGCTAAAAATGGATAATATACGCCTTCACCTATGTCTTTAAATGTAAAAAAACCCACCGTTTCATTTTTATAAATAAGTTTAAAAACAGAAGTTCCCTTATCAAGTTCATCAGAAATCCATCCAATATAACGTTTAGCAGACTGCTCACTCGAAAAATACGGATCAAGAGAAATTCTATCGGTATTAAACATACCTGATGCAATTTCTGAAAATAAAACCCTGATATCAGCCTCATTCATTAATTGATAGTCCACTTTTTGTGCTAATCGTTCCTGAATCCCATTAAGGTGACAATCACCGAGTTTATGAATCAAATGCAAACTCGCTTCTATAAAAAAATAACCACCCCTTGTAATCTCAAGTATTATATCGGTTCTACCTGAAGGAACTTTCAAGACGGTATATTGAGTGTCAATAGTTGATAATTCTTTTTTCACAAGTTCAACCAAATCACCGTTTTCTATCTCAACTTCAGAACAACTCACCCCTAAATTTCTTTTTTCCCAAAACGCATCAATGATTTTCATTACAATCATACCTTTCACTAATTTGCGAAGTCTGCTCAAGATTTATCGTATTTTTTATGACATATTGTGGCGAAGCATTTAAACATATGTATACTCGGCCTATGTATTCCCCGATAAGCCCTAGCATTGCCATGATGAGACCGTTTGTCAATAAAATGCTTGCAATCAAGGAACTATAACCGGCAGGCACCTCTGGATTAAACAGTTTGGTTACTATCGCATACAGTGCCCCGCTAAACCCTAAAAACGAAAATATTATCCCTAACACGGAAGCTATACGAAGCGGTTTTACGGAAAATGCAGTTAGTCCATTTAGTAACAAGGACACTGATTTTTTGAAGGTGAAACCAGTTTGATTATCGTCACCCCTGTTCCGCTCTTCCATTTCGACAGTTTCTATTCTATGGGTAACCCGTAATATCAATCCCTCTAAGTATGGATATGGATGCTTATATTTAATAATTTCCTGACAGATTAACCTTTTCATAACGCTAAAATTTTCAAATCTTAAGCTTTTAGGTTTGTTAAGTAAAAACGTTATCATCAAGAGGTTTATGTTGCTCCCAAAATTTTTGAATGCGGACTGCTTCTTCTCAATATATTTTGCAGTAGCATAATCGCACTCATCTCGCTCAACCAACTCAAGCAACTTCCACAGTTCATACACTGGACATTGGTAATCATCATCAAGATTTACAACATAATCCCCTTGACAAACAGAATATCCGGCCATAACAGCTGCATGTTTGCCCATGTTTTTAGCAAAATCAATAACCTTTATCTTGCTATTTTCTGCTGCCAGTTTTTTTAGTTCTTCATAAACATTATCAGGGGAAGAGTCATTAATAGTAATTATTTCATAATCATATTCTGGACGCTGCGCAACAGTTGTTATTATTTCCTCAATAACTTTTCTGATCGTTTTTTCACTTCGATAACATGGAATTACAAAACTCAAAAGTGTTTTCACTATAACCCTCAATAAAATTATTTTTTCACGCTCGGTAGAATCCATGGATTTTGTCAATAATGTATTCAACTTGTTGTTGCTTCCGTCCATAATACATAGGTGAACGAAGCAAACGCTCACTTTTCTTAGTCGTAAAGGTATCCTCCCCTATGAATGTGCCAAACCTCTTCCTGCAAGGAGAAGTATGTAAAAATGCTGTATATATTTCATTATTCCTTAGATGATCAATCAGTTTGGTACTTCAGCCAAATCCTTCGCTTTGATATAAAACTTATGCGCATTATAGCTGCATTCTTTAGGTATAAAGGGTCCCTCAATTTTACCTGAACCTACAAGCTCGTACAAACCGTCGTAATAAAGATTCCAGGAATTTATCAGATGGTAATGGATTTTCGTTAGCCTTTTCAAAGTGTGCCCATAGATAAGCAACTGATATGGTTATATAGATATTATATACAACTCAAACATCATATATTATTCACGCCATCCCTTATTTGCTCTATTACAAATTCTACATCTGGCTCATTCATATCTGCGTATAATGGCAAGCGCAAGGTGCGTGTGCCATAATCTTCGGTAACTGGACAAGTTTCCGGTTTATACCCAAGGTTTCTTCCCATAGGCGATGAATGTAACGGAACATAACAAATATATGCCATAATTCCCGCTTCCTTAAGTTTTTGAATCAACTCTGTCCTGATTTTTTCTGTAGGTAAAATGATATTGTACATATGCCCATTATGTTTTACGTGCTCAGGTAAAACAGATCGCCTAAGCCTTTCGGTTTGTTCTAGGGGGCGCAACATATCATGATATTTCTCCCAAATATTAATGCGCTTCTCCATAATTTCATCGTATCGTTCCATTTGAGCACATAAGATAGCTGCCAAAAGATCAGAAGGTAAAAATGAAGAACCGATATCGTGCCATGTGTATTTATCCACTAGTCCCTTTAAAACGTTACGACGATTTGTTCCTTTCTCGCGAATAATCTCAGCCCGTTCTAAATACTTTGCTTCATTTAAGACGATAGCCCCCCCTTCTCCCATGACATAATTTTTGGTCTCATGAAAAGAAAAACAACCAAATTCCGATAAGGTTCCAGCAGGTTTTCCGTTATAATAAGAACCTACTGCCTGTGCAGCATCTTCGACTACAAAAAGACCATATTTATTAGCGATTTCATTAATAGCATCCAATTCGCATGGAATACCAGCATAGTCAACACAGTATATTGCCTTTGTTTTTGGAGTAATTAAATTCTCTATCAAAAGTTCATTCATATTTAAGGTATCCGGTCTAATATCACAAAAGATAGGTTTCGCCCCACGCAAAAGAAAGGCATTCACTGTTGATGAAAATGTAAACGAGGGAACAATAACTTCATCCCCAGGTGCCAAATCAATAAGAAGTGCAGCCATTTCTAATGCCGTAGTACCAGAAGTAGTTAACAGCATATGGTCAATGCCAAATCTTTTCTTAAAATGCTCATATACCTTAAATGTATATTTACCATCACCAGAAAGCTTACTATTCTCTAAAGCATCATTTAAGTACTGCTTTTCTAACAATGATATACTTGCTTTATTAAAGGGAATCATACGAACGCTCCTCATTTAAAGTTTTGGATATAAATACCGCAATAAACCGCTCATATATTTTCACAATACCTGCACTGTACTTATAACAAGGAACTACAATGCTAATCCTTTTCTGTTATCCATCATCGTGCTATCTCCTGAAATTTCCCAATATACTCTGACTGCCGAATTATTGCTGTATTATTCTGCTTGCGTATTTCGCCAGAGTGTACTACTCCGGCGAACACCTCTATTGACTTTGCGAAACTTTCATCGGGTTCGAGTTTATACTCCGTTACATCGTTCCCAAGCTTCACAATCACAGTCGGACTAAACCCGTCCGGTGCAGTAAATACTCTGTCAGTGAACAGACTCCCTGCGCTACCCCATACGTCTAGCGAACAGCGGTAACTGTTGTCCATACCGAATGCGATTTGCGCTGTCAGACCGTCTATATTGCGCAGTGTCGCTGAACCGCCGATATCAACCTCGAAACCATCTTTGTAGTTCAGTGCTACATCTGTGAGCCGTGCTGTATCGCCCAGAAACAGTGACGCAAGTTTGACAGTGTAGCCCCCACAGTCAAGCAACGCTCCACCACCGAGTGCCTTATCATAGCGAAAATCGCTGGCACCACGAAAGGGAAAGCCAAAGTCAAGGCGGATTAAGCGTAGTTCGCCGAGTTCTGGCAATTTAGAACGGATGAAATCAATCTGACTATGGTACTGAAACATATAGTTTTCGTGCAATGCAAGATTCTTTCGTTCGGCAAGCTCTATAAGTTCATGCGTTTCATTTATCGATGTTGTGAACGGCTTTTCGAGCATAACGTGTTTTCCTCGCAGTAACGCTTTCTTAGCCCACTCGAAGTGCAGGGCCGGCGGTAAGGGAATATACACACAGTCTATATTGTCATCGTCAAGCAGTGCGTTGTAACCATCATAGCCTTTGCCACCGAACGCATCAATGAACTTCGCGGTCTTAGACACATCGCGCGAGGCAATTCCGGCAAACTCAAAAGTGTTCTTCAGCGCAGACAAAAAGCGGCGAAATGCTATTTCTGATGTACCGAGTATCCCTAACTTCATATCACACCTCCAAAAGCGATAATAAGTTCCGCAGCTGGATATTGAGAATATTGTTTATTTGCGTAAGTTTGTTCAGGGTTCGGTAGGTAAGCCACCAATACCCGGGCGGTGGATCGATCAGATCCGTTTCCACTTCGATGATGATGTTTTTATTCTGCTCGTGGTAGAACCGCCCGCCCTCTTCGGAGAGGATTACATCATATTTGATACCTTGTTTCGCATGGTATTTTTTGAAGAATAGCCTGTCGATATCAGTCTCCGGTTGTTCCAATGCCTCAAGCTGAACAGTAGGCCCTAGCTCAATTTGATCGAAGCAACCAACTTCCGGCTTCGCATGAACAAGGAACTCGCGTATGCCATCAATATTCACTCGGGTAAACAGACCAAACGCCGCCATACCCTGAGCTTCGAACAACGGTTGCGTCCAGCGTTTCACCTCGCGTCCTTCAATGGAGATATCGCAGAACACAACTTTAAACGGGTAGCTTGACTTGCAAACAAACTCTTCAACGCCATCTACTATTCGAGTTTCCCAGTTTTTCAGCGAATACAATGGCACAAGTTCGGACTTATCCTCATTGAACATTTTGTAGTTGTTGACATAACGATATATCCTCGGCAAAATGTCTGGCTGTTCACCCTCCAGGATTGAGCAAATCAATGTGTGGTCGGTAATATTATTCAGTGAACTCAACCCATCAACTAATTGGTAAAGCGGTATGCACGATAAAACCGTGCGTGTATCCATATTGACGAGGTTATCGTAACGCATAAGCGCCTTGAGCTGTCCGAGTGTCATCCAACGATGAGATGGCAATACCGCAACGTCATTGTTTGTATATACGATTATATTGCGGTTCCGCTTCCCTAAGAAGCGACTCGACTGCTCAGACTGAATTTGATCAACAACAATTTCCTGTAGCCTTGCATCTATAAAAAATTCTAAATATGCTGGCTTTGCACCCCCGTGTTTTTGGGTGAAGTTACTTTTTGTAGCCTGAATCGTCGGTGATATCTGCACATGATTGACATTACCAGGCTCAATCTTGGCCTGCATGAGGAAATGCAACACCCCATCTATTTCTTTGCACAGGATACCAAGATAGCCGATTTCATCCTGAATGATAATCGGCTGGCTCTGCAACCCACTGATTCGGAAAAAGCTACGGTTTTTATTTCGAATACAGCCTTCAGTTTCATCGTAATACCAAAAGCCGCTGTCTATAAGCTTATTTTTCACGATAGAAACAGCGATGGCTCGGTTTCGTTCCTGAATCCATTCAAGTAGCTGCTCCATCTCCCATATTCCACTTTTGGTGACCCAGCTTCTGGCTATGGAATGTAATATATTGTTCATTCGGCTACCCCTCTTCGCACAAAGGTTGCGACTTTGATATATCCGTCGTTTACGACTTGATCGAACCGCTCTTCCAGCATATTCAACTGTCTAATTAAGGTTTGCTGTTTCAATATAGGTCTCTAACCTATTACGGAACAAGCTGGGGTAATCAGAATAATCCTCATCAAATCACTTTTCTAGGTACTTTAAATCCTCCCGACTAAAAGGATATATTGGTTCTCTCCCCGTACTAAGCACCCAAAAAGTAGATAGGACAGTACTGTCCGGGTGTCCATATTGACTAGATTATCATGCCGCATGAGTGCTTTAAATTGCCCGAGGGTCATCCATCGTTGATTCTCGGTCGGCGGCACCTCCCGCTCTGTTCTAATCACAATGTTGCGCTTTTGGTAGAACCGAGAGGACTGCTCCGATTGCATCTGATCAACAATCAGTTCCTCCGGTGCAGCCGAAGTGAAGTACTCAAGATAGGCCGGCTTTGCGCCGCCATGGCGTTGTGTAAAGTTGCTTTTGATCGCCTGAATGGTAGGAGATAGCTGCACCTTATTCAGGTTTCCCGGCTCTATTTTCGCCTGCATTAAAAAATAGAGTGTCTCCTTGAACACCTTGCAGATGATGCCCAGATACCCAATTTCAGACTGAATGATAACCGGCTGCTCCATCCGGTCACCGTTGGGTGTTGTCGCTCGAAGTCCTGTGATGGAGAAGAAGCTGTCTGCGCGATTGCGAATCAAGTCTCGTTCCTTGTCTCAGAACCTATCCGGCCTTAGCTCCGTTCGAGAAATCTGGACATGCGTCTCGCGATTTTGCTACGCAACCCAGTCCAATAGCCCTGCCGTGGATGTAAAGAGACTGTCCTCCGTCACCTAGTAGGCCAATATCATCTGTAAATATCCATTAATAGAATCATACACGGTCCTTTCCCGCCTTTCTGCGGAGTCCCTGCACTTATTCACTTCGTCTCGTAATCGTCACATCTTTAAAGGTAATCCCTTTCACATCTGTACGCATACGTAGTTCAACTCGCTCATAGGATGCCGAGAGTTCCAATCTGATGGTGGTCGCGTCACTGGTTGCATAGAGATTTTCTTCTGCTAGGACAACACTTCCGTCTGCATAGACATCCGCCACGCCAATGGTGCTGCCTGGCGCAGCACCACTTTCGTCCATATAGGAAAACCGAATATCGTAGAAACCGGGGTCCATCCTCTGGTAAGGACCGTAGACTAAATATCCGGCACCAGTCGAAAAGAAGAATTTCCCATCATCCTCCATTAGTGTACGGAGTCCTCCAAAGTCATGGGTCAGGGTTAGTTCCCCACCGGGTTCGTTCGGGAAGAAGGAGGTGGGATAGGCAATCCTGTCATGAAACAAAGCCGGGAGTTGGGAATAGCGTATATCATAATACTGTTGCAGCATCTCATAGTCCCCGTATGTCAACGGGCTGGTCTTTAAATAGACCTTTGCGACAACGCCCCGTGTCAACTGATACTCCCGTGTAAGCTCAAAATGTCGGCCTAAGTACGATTCTTTGCTCATTACTTGTTCCGCCAAATACCGAACAACCTCTTGGGATCCTTCATATAAGTGGGTCTGGATGGGATCTGCGACTACGACGATATCAGCTGTTAGAAAGGCCGCAGGGAAACCTTCCGTCACATCTACATCATGCGTAACACACAGTGTTGGCAAAGCGTTGTCGCGCTCCGGCATATGTGATAGTTGAAGAAGATTGGAATTTAGAACATCGGAGCTCGCCAGCACATAGACACTGCGCTTTTTCTGGCTAAGGGCAGCAAGTTCCTTAACCATAATGTGAATGCTATCAAGGTCTTCGCGCACCATTGGTGCATAACGCATGGTGGTAAAGAGCGGTATATTCTTCAAGCTATCTCGAAATAGAAATGGAAAAAAGCACACGGAAAAATTTAATGTGATGATAACTGCAATCCCAACACAGCCTGCCTTGCGGATAAGACCCCTTGTTTGGGAGACAAGCACTGTAACAGGAACAGCTAATAATATCCATAAAAAAGGGAGGAATATGCTGGAGTGGAAGTAATCCATACTTCCTATCATCCCATAGGCTGCTAATGACGCACCCAAGCCAAGCCCCAAAGCCGCCAAATATGGTCTCAGCTTCGGAACTGCATAGGCGACTGCAATTGAACCAAGGGTTGCGATAGCTAAAACAATGCTCCCGAAAAAACCTGCCATACTCCGCAGATTGCCGGAGCGTAGTCCGTTATACGCAAGCCCATAAGATTTGGGTGATAATTCCATTCTTACATACCCGGGGAACACAAGCAGTAGAGTACTCCCAACGAAAATCCCTATCGACCCCATATTAAGAAAAAAGCCCCTTATAAGATGCTTTCTCTCCCCCGGTTTCGTTGTTTTAAGCTGGAACAGAAAAAGAACACACACCACGACGATGTAGCCAATCACCCACATTGGAAAATACCGTCGACATATCGTGATTGCAAGTAATAACACTGCAATCGTGACACAACGTTTTAGCTCAAAATGCTTAAAATCAAAATCAATTGAGAGGAGAATAACACCCCCAGCCAATATGCAAATAATCGGATCCATGAAGCCACGAAACACCGTGTAGTACAATGATGGTGTTGCAGAAAAGAGAAACAGTGGAACAAAGAGTGGTACTTCCACAAGTCCAGCCTTTCGCATAAGCTTCCAAACACACAGCGTCATCATGATAATTCCCGGTATCACGCACAGTACAAAATTTAAAATAATGTAAGTAGTGTACGAGGCCCCAAACAGTTTCAAGGGCAGCGTCAAGAGTAGTGGCATTGCTTGATTAAAGTCTGAAGCGTTGATTGAGTGGTATACCTGCTTGAATGCCAACATTGGATCGCGGAATAGGAGTTCGCTTAAATGGATAGCACTACTCCACTCACGGGCATAATCCCAGTAATAGATGTAGTGGTTTTGTTGAATCGTAAAGGCGACAAACAATGTGCTAATAAACAGTATAAACTGGCAGAGCAACAAATCCCGCTTCCTTAGGGCCTTCCAGCACTGCCGCCCTACACCATACCATATGGTTAGTCCTATCGCAGAATAAAAGAATACGAAAATCATGACTGCCGCAGAAAAACCAAGTGTCTGCATCCTGATACTCCACCTTTTTTTCTAGATACCCAGCCAGTTCGCTAGAATGCCTTATTGCGCCCCGCCCCGTAGCAATCTCTCGTAAAACGGGGTATTCCTGGCGTAATTCCAGTACAACGCGCCCATATCGCTGTCCGGCACACGATCTGGGAATTGCTTTTCCGTATAGTGTATCATTTTAGGATTTCTTCTTGCCGTGGTATACTCTTTGTAAAACCGCTCGGGTAGCCTCTCTTGGTTTTCAATCGCCGCCATTTCACTCAAGACAAACACGTTCCACTCCACACCAAAAAACTTAATTCGCCCCTTGCTGTATACATTCAGCAAGTCCTGGTCATTCAGCAAATATTGCTCTGTACACGCCTTTTCTAAAAGAAATCGCGGTGTATAGTTGCGATTCATCTCTTCCACGTTGAAAAGGATCACGCCGGCCTGCATATAATTCCCGGGCTTTGTCAGCCCGATTGACCGAAAGTAGCTTTGCATTTTATTGGAATAACTTTGCCAACTCGTCACGGTAATGTCATAGGTTCCAGCCATATCGAAGCCCGTCACATCCAAGTCGTACAACTCCGCAATATCTGCGTTGGCAAGCATATCCGCATCTAAGTATAAAACCTTTTGATATTGACGCATCAAATGGGGTAGCAAAAGCCGATAAAAAGTAAAGTGGTTGTAGTTCTTTCCTGTCACAATCAACATCTTAGGGTCGACCAGATGATTAACATCTACAAAGCGAATGCGAATATTGCTCCGCCCCAGTGTCAAACTGTGCAGCAAATTCATATTTTTCACAGTCATATCGGTCTGCATGATGACAAGATCGTAGTTCCTATCCGGGCTGGCATTCATAATGACAGAATTGAGTAATACCCCCAAATAATTTACAAAAGAATCGCTAGCCACGAACAACGCCGTTACAGCATCCGAGAATACCTGTTCTAATGCAGTATCAGGATCTGCATGTATAATGACTGCCTCCAATTGGTTGTCACTCAAAATAGCACGCTTAGGTGCTTGCGTCAAAGACCTCACCGATTGGCCTTCGAACACCTTTTTGAATTCACCTTTTCCTCCTGCCGCAACAAACTCAATGATCATGCGCAGACGGGCAGCCGCAGTTTCCCAGCAGTAATTTTGGGCAACATAGGCAAGCGCATTCTCCCGCAATTGAGCCCGTTCATCAACCATTTCTAACAGTTTTTTTAGTGCTCTCTCAAATTCCACCTCATTTCGGTAGAAATAGCCACAGCTTCCTTTGATACAATGCTCTTTCAGCACGGCACAATTTCCGTTGACCAGTGCGGGAATGCCGGCTGAGAGTCCTTCCAGCAATGCGATACACAAGCTCTCTGCCGATGAGGGGGCAACCATCACCTTTGCGCCGCTAATCGCGTCCCACTTTTCCTGCTCACTGATAAAGCCGGTTGCAAGGACATCTCTCCTGACCGGGAGGGCTAGACCCCCGCGGCCTACGAGTACCAGCTTCAACTCTGACGGGTGCTTATCCTTATACGCAATGAAGTTCTGGATTAGCTCGTCACAGTTTTTCGCCGCCTCAATCCGCCCCACATAGACAAGGTAGTCTCCATTTATGTTGAATTTTCTCCTAAATCGCTTGCTATCCATCTCCTCTGGCATATCAATGCCGCTCCCAATAATCATACCGGGAATATAGTCATTGTGGAAATAACTGCGTACAAATTTCTCTTCTTCCCCAGTCAAGAACCCAAAGCAGCTGGGTGCGTGGAATAGATCACGAAAAAGCTCCTGACGAATCCAAATCTCGTCATGGGCAGTCGGAAAAAAAATACTCTTCTCCGCAACGAGTGGAATTCCACGAATTGAGGGGTAGTAAATATACGTCATAAAAAGAAAGGCTGAATACTGCTCATGGTGCTCCGCCAAATACGCCAATAACGCAGGGCAATCGGGCCCCTGCGTCTCAACCCACTGTTGGTCATCCTCGTTTTCTGTTGGCTCACCTCTTGTGATTCTGTCAGCCTGTATGCAAGACAAACGGGAAAACTCATCCAGTATCCTTCCGTGTACTGTGGGAAATCTGTGTACGGTAATCCCATCAATTGTTGACATACCTGCTGGAAGGGCATTAGCCCAAGTTTGTGCATCCAGACAAGTAGTCGTCAAAATCTCAACCTGATAGCAAGGAGAGAGCTTGTTTGCATACTTCATTGCCAGATCTTCAGCGCCGCTGCCAATACTTTTATCATAGCGATGTACAACAATAGCAATCTTTTTCATGCTGGTCAGCACACCTCTTCTACAATTTTCAAAAATCTGTTCCCTAGGGCAGTCACATCAAAGTCACGCAACCGCTGGCGTTGCCCCTCAATCATCTCCGCACGAAGGGTTTGATCCCGCATAACCTGTTCGATTGCCTTTGCCGCCAGAACAGGATCCTTCCGCTTTAGTAGAATGCCGCTACCACCCAATGTAGATGAGATAGCAGTGCTGTCGAATGCTACGATAGGAACGTCGAAAAGCATGGCCTCAACCAGCGGGACACAGAATCCCTCATGCTCACTCATGGATAAAAATACACTTGCGCTCTTATAGTAGCCCAGAATTTCCGGAAATGAGATATGGCCCGGAAAAATGACATCCTTCACATCAATTTTCTCAATGTATTGCCGTAAATACCCAAGGTATTCCTCGCTGAATGCAGAGCCAATGAGGATCAGTCGAGCGTTTGGATTCAGATGCTTCTTATACCATGCAAATGCGCGAATGACATCCTCCTGCTTCTTATTCGGTGCAATCCGCCCCACAAACAGAACATTTGTATAGCCATCTTGTAACTGCCGAAGAATCCTCGAATCCGGTGCCTGCTGATAGGAAGGGAAATCAATCAAGATGGGGAGTACGTCAATCCGCTTGGAAACATAGCCCATCTGTACTAAATCTTCCTTGTTGAAGCTGCTATCGGCCACGACCCGATCGAAGGTGTTGCGGAGAGACGCAATCTCGCGCAGACTCCTCTGTTGCTTGGCCGCAACATCAATGTCCAGCCAAGCGAAAAATTTGGGGGGCGTTACGTTATGGTAAATAGCGATTTTTTTGCAGCTCCAAACTCTAAGCAACTCGTTTAAGGGTGTCTCTTCACACATATGGTATAGCACAAGGTCTCCCTTGCCCGGCGTAACCATCCCTTCAATCGGATAAATCTCATCCGTACCAAAAGCCAAATCCCGCCCAATGTGATATGCATGGGTTCGAACCTGATATCCCTCTTTGCGAAGCATGTCTGCCAGCAGTAGCGCGTTATTACCGATTGCGTCGCCCTTTTGCAACGTGACAAGCACTTGGATGATTTGCATAGAATTCGTGTCCTCTCTATTATTTAGATATCTGAATGCTATGTCTTGAGGTTCTTCAGGCGCTCAACCTCCGCCGTCAGAGCCTCTATTCTCTGCTGCATCAACGCTAAGGCATTTGCCATATGCGCATTTCTGTCGCTCTGATCCAGTGCAATCGGCTCTACATAAAACTTTGTCAGCTTCCGAATCACGCGCTTACAGAATACAATGATCGGCCCCCAAAATCTCCGGCAACTATAAATCGGCCTATACGCAGAAACGAAAGAGGTAGCCTTTAGATAAGCAATCTCTTCTGAAAGTGATGAGAATTCCCTCTGTTCCCTTGCCCCAGAGGCATCAGCAGTTAGCGTTTTTCCAACGGTTGCCGCTCTCTTGGGCGGATTCGGATGAACCACCTGACAAAAATGCGGGATATCACATAAAATCCCCCCCGCCGTGATTTCTTGCTCCAATGCTTCCAAAAACGCGGTTGCTCCTGACATGCCAAACACACCTTTTCTGTTATAGTAAGGCCAACTTAGAGAGTACGCTTTCGCCATTCGCCTGATTTCTGATGACAACTTCCACGCGTCTGTCATATTCCGATAACGTGAAGGACACCTCGTTTTCCTTGTCGTGCAGGGGAATGTCTGCTCGTCTTTTTGCCCCATCGTCTGCTGTAATCTCCAACATCAACGCTTGTACCCTTTACGTGACTGTAGCCGACAGGCGGTAATCCCTGGCAGGCACTGAGATATACGGTCCATAGACAATCCCGCCGGGCAATAGGCGAATTTCCTCTCCGCAGCGGCTTGTTCGTTCAGGCAGACACTCGGCAGATAGTCTATCGCAGCCTCCCGCATAGAGAATATTTTGCAGAGAAAGTCTGCACCCTCGTCATCGACCGTCTCATCTACCTGCAATCCAGCCTGATCACAGATAACATCCAGCGACCTTCCGGTGAAAAAGTACATATGGAAGCGCCTATATTCGTGTTTATACCAATAACAGCCCGTGCAATGCGCCATGCGTGCGCTTGGGGTCGCAAGAAGCGATTTCATGAACTGCAAAATCCCCGCGTATTCGGCAGATGCTCCAATACATCATTAGGAAATATTCCATCGAAACGCATCTGCGCTAAGGCAGCTTGGTCGGAAATAATAATATAGGGCTTGTTGAAATCCTTGGAATACGGCTCATACCCATATACGGTGTATCCAAGGTCGCTTGGTATCTCTGTTTTCTTGCCAGCAAATCATCCCTACTCTTTTGCACACGAGTACTCTCCTGAGAAATCATCTCTTCAACCTGGTGTCGCTCCTGTATTGCCTTTTCTTGCAGAATGCACTGCCCTTGAAGAAAGCGTCGCTCTATCAAGTCTCTTTCCCGGGCAATGCATTCACTGGTCAACTGCTGCTCCTGTGCGGCACGCACCTTAACGGACTGGAACAATTCCTCAAGCTGTTGTTCTATCTCTGTCACATGTACGGAAAGGTTTTGCAGTTCTTGCGTTGTTTCTTGTGTCTTTTGCGTCAGCGCATGGATGGCCGGTTGCCACATCCATGCCGTCATTTTAAAATGAACAGCTTTAAAGGCACTTCAGTCCGCTCGACTGTGCGGCAATTTCCTCCGGTGTCGGCGGGGCATAAAGCCCCCATCTCCCCCGGTCTGTATGCTTAAATAGCCGTCTGTCGTTTGTTTGTGCATAGGCTTTCCTCTCTCCTCTTAATACCATCATTGGTGTTCCACATTTACAACACCGGGATAATCCCGTTTACTCAGCACAATTAGCTGCAATTTCTGATAGAGATAATATTGTTTCCTTCCGTCAAACAAGCCACATTGTGCAGTATTACTCATTGCAACAAGCCAAGTTCCTTCAATCTCGAATCAATCCTTTGCCCCGCACAACCTATTGTGTTGTTTTCCAAAATACATTTTTTTGCTGCCAACGACTTTACGTTGTAGTATTCTTTATCTTGATAAAGTCTCTGCATATACTTAGTAGCATGGTCTATGTTAGCTTCTGCGTAGCGCAGTTTTACCCTATTTTCAAACAGCATGTTATAATATCCATCTTTGACATTAACAAAAGTATACTCAACCAAACATGAATTCTGCTCATTCATAAAATCCGTATTACCTGACCAATTTGTGGCAATTACCGGTTTTCCCAAAAGCATCGCCTCTGCCGGAACAAGACCAAAGCCTTCGCTACGATGTAAAGAAACAAAAACATCACTACAAGCAATAAGAGAATTAATTTGGATTTTATCTAAAACACAATTATAAATTACTATGTTCTCCCATCCAGCGATGAGTTTTCGGATTGATGCTATCTCTTCGTCAGATGAGTTTTTTACTTTAATAACTAAAGCAACTTTACTGTCATCTCTACTAAACGCTCTTTGGAAGTCATCAATTGTTCCTTCGGGATTTTTCCGTTCTGTACTGCTAAACGAATCGTAAATATAAAAAAATATAAACTTGTCCTCCGGTAGATTAAAATAATTTCTCGTATACGCTTCGTCTGTGTTTGCCTGAATACCATACGGCATTGTCACAACCGGAACAGTTATTTTTTTTGCGAGAGCTTCTTTGATAAACTCTGATGGATCCCATATTTCGTCAAACAACGAAGCATACTTAAGCCATTCGTCAGGGAATTCTTCTAATTCTCAAAGCCAAATCCCTATATTAAACCTATTTTGAAAAAAATCAGGCGAATAATATACAGGAAGAAACTTTGTTTGTTTCGCATTAATGTGAATAAGGTTTATGCTATAGATGGGTTACTTTTACAATATGTTCATCAAATTCCTGATCGGTTTGGTTAGAGGAATCCTCGTGTAGAAAATTTAATATGACGTAAGGTTTGTCTCTGGCTCGCACTGCATGAGCAAATAACCTTGCACCTTGACCCAGTCCCGTCTCAGCTTTGATATAGCCGAAGAGGTTAATTCCCGGAGGATAAGCACCTGCTTGACATTGAAAACCGTCAAATTGTTCTGCTCCGGTGAGGTTGCGCAAAAATCTATTTTTAAGTGTTTTAAAAGCGATAAAGGGAGTATTTTTTTAAGACAAGCCTTAAGGTGTAAGAAATAATGTAAACAACCTTGATAAGCTTCAGACGCAAACTCAAATTACCCACTCCAAATTAACAATTAGGTTTTACTCTTAGTAATTTCAAATACTGCATCCAGATAACTGGTGCCAATAAAAACCTTTTTGTCTATATCTGGTGCTATCCCGTAGCATATTAACTAAGTATTATTTTCTTCTGGATAAAACGATATACTTTCTCAGCAGATTCTTCAATTAATTCATCAGCAGTATTAATTATTAAGTCTGGAATTTCTGGTTCTTCGTAAGGGTCATCAATACCAGTAAATCCTTTAATTTGACCTGACAAAGCTTTTTGGTAAAGTCCTTTGGGATCCCTTTGTTTACAAACCTCCAAGGGACAGTTTATAAATATCTCAAAAAACTCTCCCTCCGAAAATAGTTGCCGCACAGCCCGTCGATGAGTAGTATAAGGTGAAATAATAGAAACTAGGGTTACTACCCCCGCATCTGAAAATAAGTGAGCTACCTCACCGACTCTTCTAACATTCTCTTGCCTACTCTCCAAAGAAAAATTCAAATCCCGATTTAGCCCATGCCTAAGGTTATCTCCATCAAGTAAATATGTCTTAACACCAATATCAAATAATCTTTTTTCCACTAATGTTGCCAATGTAGTCTTCCCCGCCCCCGAAAGCCCTGTTAACCAAAAAACCGTAGCTTTATGTCCATTAGAAAATTCCCTCTGTTGTTTATTTACTTTAGATTGATGCCAGATAGCCCCATTAGCCATGTAGCTACATCCCCCATTTTAAGTAAAATTAATCATGTGCTTAAATGTTTATCTATCCCGTTATATATTATCCTTGGCAACTTAAGCACCTACAGCAAAGTTAATTTACATCCTTAAGAAGTTTTTTCTTAACCGATTTAACCGGCGCAACGGTTTTGTCAACTTCCATGACCAACTAGCATACACCTCCTGTAATTCGGCATGCTGGGCATTATTTAGGAGAGTTAAAGCCTCTATTTCCTGGTTGTGTTGGCTTAACTTATTCATAAGTTGCTCGTTTTGAGATTGCAGAACTTTTGTCTCACGTTCTCGTTTGTCAAGGTTTTCCGTAAAGTGCTCGTTTTTAGATTGTAGCGCCTCTATCTCATGCTCTCGTTCAGCAAGATTTTTCATGAGTCGCTCGTTTTCAGATTGCCGAGCCTCTATCTCATGTTCTTG
>CAMKSY010000012.1 GCA_946415545.1 uncultured Pelosinus sp.
CTATAACATATAATGGAAAACAAGAATATGCAGATTTTATACTGGGTAGACTTTATTTGTATTTTACGGTACTATTAAACACAAATTGATCCTATATCGTTAGTTTGTGAGAGGAAGTGATGTGTTTTGGAATTTCGGCAGCTTAAGACTTTTATGAGCATAGTGAAATTAGGGAACTTCTCACAAGCAGCTCAGTACTTAGGGTATACGCAATCGAGTGTAACAACGCATATTCAGCTGTTGGAAAAAGAATTAAATACGATTCTTTTTGAACGGTTCGGACACCAGTTGATGCTGACAACGGATGGGGAAAGACTCTATGATTATGCAGAAAAGATTACCAAACTGGCTGAGGATGCTAAGAATGAATTTGACCATTTTGAAATACCCAAAGGACCTATCATGATTGGCATGCCAGAGTCATTATGTGTATATTATTTAACGGACTTACTGCAGGAATATACATTGCTATATCCCGATGTGCAGTTGAAAGTCAATTTTGGCATAGGCAGTGATTTTCGAAATCTGCTGCGGAAAAATATGATGGATCTTGCTTTCTTTCATGAGAAGCACTCATCCGATGCGGATTTGATTAATACGTTTTTATGGGACGAACCAATGGGGATGTTAGCCTCCCCGGATCATGCTCTTGCGGCTTGTGTGAACGTGACAATCAAAGATCTGGAGGATCAGCGGTTGATCTTTATGGAATCAGGAACCGCTTATCAAACAGCTTTAGAAGAAGAGTTTGCTAAGGTTGATATTGTACCTAGGACCATTTTGGAAATCTGTCATATTCAGACGATTAAGCAGATGGTAATCAATAATTTAGGCATCACGGTATTGCCTTTAGCTGCTGCAGCGGAAGAGATAAAAACAGGCATGTTGGTCAAACTGCCCTGGCAGGGAGTAGAGCTTGAAACGAACGCGTATCTGGCCTATCATAAGGATAAGTGGCTGTCTCATGGCATACGGGCCTTTATCCGTCTGGTTGAAGATCGATTATTAAAATAGTTGTGCAGGTATTGTGTTTCTAATGATCCTATGGTAAAGTAATTAATATTTTAGTGACGGATAGCGATGGAGCTATAAATGCATGCATTTATGGCTCTCTTTCTTATAAGCATAGATAATATAAAAGACCTTGTAGACAATTTTCATGAAATGGAGTTGAGCAGAGAATGACGGAAAGTATTCATTCGATTCGGATTCTGGTTGCTGGTGAATATGGGCTGGTGATTGAATTTGGCAGCGTTATTGCGCCTGAAATCAATCTGCGGGTTCAGCAATTGGCGAGATTGCTCCATTTCGAGCCTGTTCATGGAATCATGGAGGTAATTCCCACTTATCGATCGGTAAGCATCTATTTTGATCCCTTATTGATTACCCGTCAGGATCTTTCCAGACAGATCATCCACAAGCTTGGAAGGATTGAGCATCAGAATGTGGAGGACTTACTGTCATCCAGAGTTGTGCATGTGCCTGTTTGTTATGGGGGTGTGCTAGGGCCTGATTTGGAATATGTATCACGATATACAGGTTTTTCTCCTCAAGAAGTGATTCAGATTCATACATCCAAACCCTATATGATCTATATGTTAGGTTTTATTCCTGGTTTTCCTTATCTTGGGGGGATGTCCAGCGAAATTGCAGTACCTCGTCAGGAAAGGCCCCGGGAGCGGATTCCAGCAGGTTCTGTGGGGATCGGCGGCAATCAAACGGGTTTTTACCCGATTGAGAGCGCAGGGGAGTGGTGGCTGATTGGACGTACTCCTATAAAAGCTTTTGATTTTACCAGTGATAACCCTTTTCTATTTTCGGTAGGAGATTATCTGCATTTCGAAGAGATTTCCACCGCCGAATATTTTATAATTCGTAGATCCGTAGAAAAAGGGACATATGTACCTGAGGTTTCTTATCTGTAATGGGAGGTGAAGATTGTGATTACAACGATAGAGCCTGGTTTGTTCACTACGGTTCAGGATCAGGGCCGCTGGGGATTTCAGGCATATGGCATGCCTATTTCCGGAGCCATGGATCGATATGCCAGTCAAGTGGCGAATCTGTTAGTGGGCAATCGACCCGATGCGGCTGTGCTGGAAATGACGGGAGCAGGAGGAACCTTTAAGTTTGATGAAAAGCAGATGGTGGCAGTCTGCGGCGGGGATATGCAGGGCCTCTTAAATCATATGCCCATTTCCAATTGGTCGTCTTTTACCGTTCCCAGAAGAGGTATACTCCGCTTTGATGGGGCAGTCAGCGGTTATCGAACGTATGTAGCTGTTCGCGGAGGTTTTGAGGTTCCTGTTGTTTTAGGCAGCCGTTCAACGTGTACTCCGGTAAAGATTGGGGGACATGGAGGACGAGTGCTGCGGCAGGGAGATGTTCTGCATGTGGGGCAGGATATGGAATGTGAAACGCAGCATGGCAATCTGGCAGGCCAATATGTTCCTCAATATGGCAGTCAAGTGCAGCTGCGAGTGCTTCTGGGACCTCAGGATACGATGTTTGGATCAGCAGCCCTGGATACTTTTTTCGGCAGTTCCTACAAGGTGACAAAGCAGTCGGATCGGACGGGGTATCGGCTGAAAGGTCCTAAGATTAAACATCTCGGCAGTGCTGATATTATATCGGAGGCTGTGTGGTTGGGAGCGATTCAGATACCGGTTCATGGCATGCCTTTCATTATGACCGCAGACCATCAAACGACAAGGGGATATGCCAAGTTAGGATCAGTGATTCGGGGCGATCTGTCCAAGCTGGTTCAGGCAAAGCCCGGTGATTGCATCCGTTTTCGCTGCATTCCAGAAGAAGAAGCAATTGAAGTCTTGCAGAATGAGCAGGAGAGTTATAGGAATATAAAACAGGTATGGGAAATGAAGTGAGTAGGATCTGTCATTTCCTTAGGATTGATCAGGGATGAGGGCACTTTCGATAAAATTGAAGTGCCCTATTATTTTTTTCAATTTTACAAAGGAAGTTATCGGGTGGTATGATTAGTCACAAGTTATTGAACGAGAAGCAAAGGCGCTTCAGACAAAGATAATTCTTTGTTTGGTGCGTCTTTTTGTCATTATGGTGAAGGAGGGAATGTTATGTATCGAGTGGATTTGAATTGTGATTTAGGTGAAAGTTTTGGTGCCTATACCATGGGAACAGATGAACTGATTCTGCCTTTTCTTACATCGGCTAATATTGCCTGTGGTTTTCATGCTGGTGATCCTCATGTGATGTTTAGTACAGTGAGGCTTGCCATAGAGAATGACGTGGCCATTGGTGCTCATCCAGGGCTGCCGGACCTTCTGGGCTTCGGCAGGCGGAACATGGATATATCTGCTCAGGAAGCCTATGAGATGGTTGTCTATCAGATCGGAGCACTCTATGGATTTGTGAAAGCGGCTGGAGGAAGCATGCGGCACGTGAAGCCTCATGGTGCTCTTTATAATATGGCAGCAACGCGGCAGGATCTTGCTCAGGCAATTGCCGAGGCTGTGTATAAGGTTGATCCGGAACTTATTTTATTTGGTCTGTCCGGTAGTGAACTGGTTGCGGCGGGAGAGAAAATTGGTCTTAGAACAGCTCATGAGGTATTCGCCGATCGTACCTATCAATTGGATGGAACATTGACGCCAAGAAGAGAGGCGGGTGCTATGATTACTAATCACCAGCAAGCCGTGTCCCAGGTAGTACGGATGGTGAGGGAAGGCGTTGTACGATCCCAGCAGGGTGAGGATATTTGCATTAAGGCAGATACCGTCTGTATTCATGGTGATGGTGCTCATGCCTTAGAATTTGCTCGTCAGATTCGCAGTTTTCTGGAAGAATCAAACATTACCATTCGGGCAGTAAGTGGAAAGTAGCGGGGTGAAGAGCATGAGCACAGTACTTAGGAATAACAATCTGGATGTAAAGATTCTTCCATTAGGAGAATCGGCGATCCAAATTGAATTTGGCAAAGGAATTGATCCCAAGATACACGGCAAGGTTAAAATGTTTACCGATAATTTGGATGTAAGCCCCTTGCCGGGAATGATTGAATATGTATCTGCATTTTCCAGTGTCACTATATTTTATGATCCAGTGAAAGTTAGAGAAATGTATCAGGAAAGCCCAGAGGGAAAATTACTCCTTACTTTTGAGTTCCTGGCTGTCATGGTGAGAGAAAAGCTTGGCAAGCTGGAGTATGATGCAGATTATATACCGCGAATCGTGGAAATCCCCGTATGTTACGGTGAGGAGTTTGGTCCTGATCTGCAGTATGTAGCCGAGTATAACAACTTGACGACGGATGAGGTCATTGCTATACACAGCAATGGTGAGTATTTGGTGTATATGATTGGGTTTGCTCCTGGTTTTCCTTATTTAGGCGGAATGTCTGAAAGCATTGCAACCCCCCGGCGTAAATCTCCCCGCATGTCCATACCTGCTGGTTCTGTTGGCATTGCCGGTATGCAGACAGGGGTATATCCGATTGCAACACCAGGCGGCTGGCAGCTCATCGGCAATACACCGGTAGAGCTGTTCAGACCTCTAGACAATCCTCCTACTTTGCTGCAGTCAGGGGATCGGATACGGTTTTATCCCATTACTCGCAGGGAGTATGAAGAGTATAAAGGGGGGAGATCATGAGTATCAAAGTTCTTACTCCGGGTCTTTTGACCAGCATACAGGACTTAGGAAGATATGGGTACCAGAAATATGGGGTTATAGTCAGCGGCGGTATGGATGCGTATTCCTTGCGTATTGCCAATCTATTAGTCGGGAATGAAGAAGGGGAAGCGGTAATCGAAATGACCCTCATGGGACCTTCGCTGCTATTGGAAGAGGATGTTCTTCTGGCGATTACAGGGGGAGATTTATCACCAGCTATTAATGGTCAGCCCGTACCTCAAGGCAGACCTATCCTGGTTCGCAAGGGAAGTGTACTGAAATTTGGCGCTCTAAAATCCGGATGCCGTTCTTATTTAGCCGTTCGAGGCGGCTTTGATATTCCTCGGGTGATGGGCAGTAAGAGTACCTATCTGCGGGCAGGGATCGGCGGTTATCAAGGCAGAGCTTTATTGCAGGGGGATATTCTTCCTTTAGGAGTGGCTTGTCCCCTGCCATTTGCAGAGTTCTTAAAAAAAACAATGGGTTCTAATTCTTTTGCCTTTCCATCCTGGTATGTGGCACGGTCTTATGTATTGCAGAAGGCCCAGGAATATAGAGTTCGCGTTATACCAAACAGTCAGTTTCCCTTATTTAGCCCAGACAGCAGGAAGCAGTTTTTTCGAGAGCCGTTTCTGGTTACCACGCAGTCGGACAGAATGGGATACCGTTTATCAGGGATATCTTTGCAGCTGACGGAGCCTTTAGAGATGATTTCTGAAGCGGTGGCTCTTGGAACCATTCAGGTACCCCCAGATGGCAATCCCATCGTATTGTTGGCGGATCGGCAAACGGTAGGAGGATATCCAAAGATTGCTCAGGCAGCAGGTGTAGATATTTCTACGCTGGCTCAGATAAAGCCGGGGGGCAAAATCCGGTTTGAGGAAATTTCCCTGGCAGAAGCAGAAACATTATATGCAGCCAGAGAAGCGGATATACAGCAGATTCGCGTTGCGATTCAATTGCAGCTAGCTGGAACTGCAACATGAATTTGAGCATGAATTAAAAGGATAAGGAGTGAAGCGTGATGCTTACATTTGATGAGATAAAAGAAGTAATACGCATGGTAGAGCAGTCATCCATACAGCATTTTGAATTAGACCAGGAAAACAGTAAGATTATAATTTCAAAAGCTGGAGTTGATAGAGTACAGACTGGCTCTCCTGTAGAATTGGAGGCGCCAAGAGTAGTGCCTGCAGCAGCAAGTGACAAACCTCAGGCAGTAACGGATATTTCCGGTGACCCGCCGGAACAGCTGCATACGATTGTATCTCCTACAGTTGGAACCTTTTATATGGCTTCTGAGCCAGGAGCGGATTCCTTCGTTAGCGTGGGGGAAGAAGTAGAGTGCCATACAATTGTATGTGTATTAGAAGCCATGAAATTATTCAATGAAGTCGTTGCAGGTGTAAAAGGAACAATCGTAGAGCGGCTGGTTAGTGATGGAGATTTTATTGAATATGGGCAGCCGTTATTTTTAGTGAAATCTGAATCATAGAAAAATGTAAAGGGGCGAGGATCATGTTGACACTTCTAGGTATCGCAGTTGTAATTATTGGATTTGTATTACGGTTTAATCCCTTGCTGGTTGTTGTCGTTGCGGGCATTGTAACGGGTGTGGCTGGAAATTTGCCATTTGATAAGATTCTTACTATTTTTGGTGAAGCATTTATAAAAAATCGCTATCTTTCTTTATTCATTCTGACTCTGCCGGTCATTGGACTGCTGGAAAGAAATGGCCTAAAGGAGCAGGCGCAAGAGCTGATTGGAAAAATAAAAGTGGCTACGACTGGCCGTGTCCTCATATTGTATTTATTCATTCGTGAAGTTGCAGCGGCGATTGGCTTGACAGCCTTAGGAGGCCATGCACAAATGGTACGTCCTCTGATTGCTCCAATGGCAGAGGCTGCAGCTGAGAATAAGCATGGAGCATTGCCAGAGGATACCCGCAATAAGATTAAAGCATTTGCTGCTTCTGCGGATAATGTAGGGGTGTTCTTTGGTGAGGATATCTTCATAGCCTTCGGTGCAGTATTGCTTATGAAGGGATTCTTTGAACAGAATGGCATTATACTGGAACCTCTGCATATTGCTCTGTGGGGCATTCCCACAGCAATTGCTGCTTTTATTATCCATGGTGTGAGATTGTATATATTGGATCGTAAGATTGCTCAGGAAGTAAAAAGCCATCATTCTAGTCATGGCAGAGTAAAGGGGGATGCAGCATTATGATTATCAGCCTTACTTACATTTATTATATCGCCGGGATTTTCGTTGCTCTGATTGCACTACTTGCAATGAAAGATAAAGGAAATTCAAAACGGATTTTAACAGGTGCATTTTGGGGAATTTATGCTGTCTCTTTCTTGTTTGGTACTGCAATTCCACCAATGTATGTAGGTATTATGGTTATTGTAATGGCGATTATTGCCGGATTTGGCGGAGTCGGCATGGGAAAACACAAGGAAGCTACAGGAGAGCAGCGTATGGCCCAATCCAAAAAGCTTGGAAACTGGCTGTTCATGCCGGCACTTCTCATTCCGATCATTACTGTATACGGGACTCTTGGACTTAAAGATGTAAAGTTAGGCGGTTTAGATTTATTTGATAAAGCTAACGTTACCCTTGTTAGCTTAGGGGTTGCCTGCGTAATTGCCTTATTGGTAACGATGGTATTGACCAAAGAAAAAGGAATGCAGCCTATTAAAGAATCACGGCGTTTAGTCGATGCTATCGGCTGGGCGGCAGTGCTGCCACAGTTGCTGGCAACGTTAGGAGCTTTATTTGCTGCTGCAGGTGTTGGCCAAGTGGTTTCCGACTTGGTAAGCGCAGCAATTCCTGTTGATAATCGGTTCTTAGTTGTTTTTGCCTATACTGTAGGAATGGCACTGTTTACTATGGTCATGGGAAATGCCTTTGCTGCGTTTCCTGTAATGACAGCTGGTGTGGGACTGCCATTAATTGTAAAGCTGCATGGCGGCGATCCTGCGATTTTATCAGCAATTGGGATGTTTTCAGGATATTGCGGAACTTTGATGACGCCTATGGCTGCCAACTACAATATCGTTCCTGCTGCTTTGCTGGATTTGCCGGATAAGAACGGCGTTATTAAGGCGCAGGTGCCCACAGCTCTCATGTTGTTGACGGTAAATGTATTTTTAATGTACTTCCTTGTATTTTAAGGAGGAAAAGATAGTAGAACGATTATCATGCCAAAGGGGAAAATGTGATGTTTAAGAAAGTAATGATTGCCAATCGGGGAGAAATTGCGGTGCGAATTATCAGGGCCTGCCGCGAGATGGGCATTGCAACGGTTGCTGTGTATTCAACTGCAGACCAAAAGGCATACCATGTAAAACTGGCAGACGAAGCATATTGCATTGGCCCTGCCTCCTCTAAGGATAGTTATTTGAATATAAACAGGCTGCTGAGTATTGCCCAATTTGCTAAGGCGGATGCCATTCATCCCGGTTATGGATTCCTGGCAGAAAATCCAGAGTTTGCCCAGGCTTGTGCCAATTATCAGATTGCCTTTATCGGTCCTGAAGCCGATGCCATTCGTAAGATGGGAGCGAAAGCCGTTGCCAGAGAAACGATGAAGCAGGCGGGTGTTCCTATTGTTCCAGGCACTGATGGCATCATTGAAGATGTAAATACGGCGATTGAAGTGGCAAGAGGGATTGGTTATCCTGTGATTGTCAAGGCAACGGCTGGCGGCGGCGGAAAAGGTATGAGAGTGGCCCAGGATGAGGAAGAATTAGTCAAAGGAATTCGCCAAGCCCAGAAGGAAGCGGCGATTACTTTCGGAAATGCAGGTGTGTATCTGGAAAAGTATCTGGAAGAGCCCCGACATGTTGAGATTCAGCTTATGGCTGATAAATATGGAAATGTGGCATATCTTGGTGAGCGGGATTGTTCCATTCAGCGTCGGCATCAAAAGCTGGTAGAAGAAGCACCTTCCCCTGCTCTTGATCAGGCATTGCGAAAGCAGATGGGAGATGCTGCCGTACTGGCAGCTAAAGCCGTGAAATATCATGGAGCAGGTACGGTGGAATTTTTACTGGATAAACATGGTCAGTTTTATTTTATGGAAATGAACACTCGCATTCAGGTTGAGCATGGAGTCACGGAGGCGATTACAGGAATTGATCTGATCCGGGAACAGATTGCAGTTGCTGCAGGAGAGACCTTGTCTTTTTGCCAGGAGGATGTAAAAATTAATGGATGGGCCATTGAGTGTCGAATTAATGCGGAAAATCCAGCAAATCATTTTATGCCTTCACCGGGCAGGATTCAGGAGTACCTGCCTCCAGGCGGATTTGGTGTCCGAATTGACAGCGGGGTATATCCGGGATATGAGATTTCACCTTTTTATGACTCCATGGTAGCAAAGGTTATTGTTTGGGGAAAAGATCGGCAAGATGCGATTGATAGGATGAAACGAGTGCTAGGGGAATTTGTTATCGCTGGAATTCATACCACCATTCCTTTTCATCAGCAACTGCTGAATCATTGCATGTTTGTTAGGGGAGATTTTAATACTGGCTTTTTGGAAAAGTACAAGGATGATTTTGCGATTGAGGAAAAATAAAACGGATTTGCAATCTTATAATCCATGGGTGAGGTGAAGGAAGTGTCTAATCTTTCGGGGCGGGAAATCGTAAGGATGTTTACAGAACTGGCACCTTATATCAATGAAATATTCGTAGAGGATGTAGGTGTGTCGGTTATCCAGGACGGAACGTATACTGCCTATGTGCCAGGCAAGAGTTTTGATTTAGGGGTCAGGGCTGGAGAGCCTATGAAAGGACAGGTCTGCGAACAATGTATCAATACGGGAAGTCGCGTGATTCGTATGATTTCCCGGGAACAATCGGCTTTTGATATTCCGTATATTGCTTGCGCAATTCCGATAAAGGAAGGCAATCAGGCAATTGGTTGTCTCATCACAACCCAGGCTGTCATGAACCAGGAGAAGGTTCATACCATAGCCGGAACTCTGGCGAATTCTTCTGATGAATTTACGGCGAGTATGGATGCACTGGCTGCAGGGGCCAAAGAGCTATCGGATATTTGCAGTGACTTGGGTTCATTAAGTAAAGAATTGGCTGAAACGATTCATAAGACCGATGAGATTGTGGATTTTATTAAGAACGTGTCCAATCAGACAAATCTGCTGGGGCTTAACGCTGCCATTGAAGCCGCCCGTGTAGGAGAAGCCGGCAGAGGGTTTAGCGTAGTTGCTGAGGAGATTCGCAAATTGGCTTCTGTAAGCGCGCAGTCGGTACAAAATATTAATTCTTCTTTAAAGAAAACCCAAGATTCAATCGAGGTCATGAATCGAAAAGTAGTGAATATTGATCATACGGTTCAAAGCCAGGCAAGCTCCATTCAGGAGATGGCTAAAGCCAGTCAGGGATTGGCATCTATGGCCGGAGAATTATCCAGTGTTTCTGAGAATATGATACAAGGTATGAAATAAAAGAAGCCCAAAAGATCGTTGTCAGCAAGACGCTGTCAGGATCTTTTGGGCTTCTTTGTGTCTTTGTGTTTCAAAATGGTTATGTTTTAAAGTTTGTCGTTTTTTCCTTTATTTTGCGGTTGCTCCAGTAGCCTGCGAGGATGCTGCCGCTGAAGTTGTGCCAGACGCTGAAAATGGCGCCGGGGATGGCTGCGATGGGATCAAGGTGAGCCATTGCTAAGGCAACAGCCAAACCGGAGTTTTCCATGCCGATTTCGAAGGAAATGGCTCTGGCTTTGCCTTCGCCCATGCCCACTCCTTTAGAAGTCACATAGCCTAGGAAAAGGCCGATGGAGTTGTGAAGAATAACAGCTAGGAAGGCCATCCCTGCTATCGTTACCAGTTTGCTTGCGTTCAGTGCCACTACAGCCGTAATAATCATAATGATGGCTACCACAGAGAAGGCAGGGATAGCTTTAATGAAGGTATTTACAAATGAGGAGGCCAACATGCGCAAGGCAATGCCTAAAAATACCGGCAGCAGAACAATTTTTAAGATATCGATCAGCAAAGCACCAGCTTGAATGGGAATCATGGTCCCGGCAAGGTACAGAAAGATAAAGGGGGTGAGAATCGGGGCTAAGATTGTATTGAAGCTGGATACGGTAACAGATAAGGCCGTATCCCCTTTCGCAATGAAGGTCATTACGTTGGAGGCAGTGCCGCTGGGACAGGCGCCAACTAGTATCAGCCCGGCTGCTAAAGCAGGCGGCAGGTTTAGTAATTTGGCAACCCCAAAGGCTACGGTGGGCATAATCAGATAACGCAGCAGAATACCGAATAAGACATCTTTAGGACGGGTAAGTACCAATTTAAAGTCGTTTAATGACATCGTAAGTCCCATTCCCAGCATGATAAGTCCTAATAAGTAGGGAATATAGGTTCCGATGGGCTTAAAGGGAGCAGGCTGAAAAAACGCGGCTGCGGCAAAAACGATAACCCATATAGGGAAATACTGGGTTATCATTTTGGAGAGCCTTTCGACGAGCGCCATAGATATGACCTCCTTATTTTAATACTGCACCTGTATTGGCTGAGGTGACGAGGCGTGCATAACGGGAAAGATAACCGGTTTTGATTTTAGGTTCAGGCTGAACCCAGCTTTGACGGCGTGCAGTCATTTCTTCCCCACTGATTTTTACAACGAGACTGCGATTGGGAATATCAATGGCAATCCGATCTCCGTTTTGTACAAGGGCAATCGGACCGCCTTCCATGGCCTCCGGAGAAATATGACCGATGCAGGCTCCCTGGGTAGCACCGCTGAATCGTCCATCTGTGAGAAGTGCTACTTTAAGACCCATACCTGTAATAATGGCAGTAGGATTTAGCATTTCCTTCATGCCGGGACCTCCTTTGGGCCCTTCGTAGCGGATTACGACAACTTCGCCATCTTTCACTTTTTTGGCCAGCAGAGCTTCAATGATAGCTTCTTCGGAGTCAAAAACATGAGCAGGTCCTTCGAAGACTAACATATCTTCTTTTACAGCACTTTCTTTGACAATGGCGTTGTCAGGAGCCAGATTGCCGGAAAGAACGGCGATACCGCCTGTGTTTCGATAGGGGTTGTCAATGGTATGAATGACATCATCCCGGGTAATTTGGGCGTTGGCAATACGGTCTTCTACCAAGCCTGTGACGGTAAGAGCGTCAGTATGAATGACCCCTGCCTTAGTGAGCTCTTTCATTACTGCATTAATGCCGCCGGCTTCGTTTAGATCTTGCATGTGGTGGGTACCGCTCGGGCTTAATTTTGTGATATATGGAGTTTTGGCACTGATTGCTTCGAACAAAGATAAAGGCAGGGCAATCTCTGCTTCATGGGCTATAGCAGTGAGATGCAGCACAGTGTTGGATGAACCGCCGATTCCCATATCTACAGCAATAGCATTTTCGAAGGCTTTGCTTGTCATAATATCCCGAGGCCTGATATTATGTTTGATCAAGTTCATAATTACAGCGCCTGCTTTTTTTGCGAGGGTTTTTCGTGCCCCTGTATAGGCAGCGGGAATTGTACCGTTGCCGGGAAGTCCCATGCCCAGTACTTCGGTCAGACAGTTCATTGTGTTAGCCGTAAATAATCCGGCACAGGAACCGCAGCCAGGGCAAGCAGATTTCTCCATGGTATCGAGTTCTTCAGCAGTAATTTTTCCTGCTTCAAATTTTCCGGCGGCTTCGAACATGGTACTTACGCTGACATCTTTTCCTTGGTAGCGTCCTGCCAGCATCGGGCCTCCGCTTACTACTACGCAGGGAATATTGATTCTTGCGGCTGCCATCAGCATAGCAGGAACAATTTTGTCACAGTTGGGAACCAGAATCAAACCATCAAATGCATGACCTCCAGCCACAGCTTCAATTGAATCAGCGATAAGCTCACGGCTGGGCAGAGGATATTTCATTCCTTTATGTCCCATGGCAATACCGTCGCAGATGCCAATTGCCGGAAATTCCATGGGAGTTCCGCCGGCAGCAGCAACGCCTAATTTGGCGGCCTGAACAATGTCTTTTAGGTGTCCGTGTCCAGGAATAATTTCGTTAAAGGAATTGACGATTCCAATGAGCGGTTTGTTCAAGTCGTCCTGGTCGTACCCCATGGCATAAAATAAAGAACGATGGGCAGCTCGGGTTGAACCTTTTTTTACAATGTTACTATGCATAATGATTGCCTCCTTTAATTATAGATAAAAAAAATAAACCTGCGCCTCCTAAAAAAGGGGCAAGAGGTTTCTCTCGCGGTACCACCCTTGTTGTATTCAAAAAATATGAATACATCTCTCTCATCGGGTCTATTGCTAAACCCTAGCAAGTTAACGGCTGCGTTCGATTACGAACTGATTCCGGCTCGGCCTACTCAATGTTTTCGACCTTGCAGTTCAGGAGTGACTCAGAATATACATATGCTACCGGCTCTCACCTTATCCGGCTCTCTAAAAACATAGGGGTATTTCTCTTTCTCCATCATCACTTTTAAAGTGTAAAGTTGTAAACGTATTGTTAGATTTATTATAATTGAATTTTAAAATATGTCAACACTAAAAACACAAAATTGCATATTGATAATACTTCCCATAACAATGTATGAAAAAAAGAAGGAAAAAAGACGTATTATGTTACTTGTAGCTTTTGGATGTTTATTAGATAGAATTTGTCACTCCTGACTTATTCCGACAAAAAAATCACTTAATGCTGTATATAATAAAGTGAATTATGTAAAAATTCACGCAGTTTACCGGTGGTGGCGCTGCGATAAGGGAAGAGGGAGTGGAAAAGTGGATAGGCGAGGTTTTAGGGGAATCAGAAATCGATTAATTGCAGCTTTTATTGGGGTTATACTAGTTCCTTTAGTATTAATGCGTTTTTTTCTTGGGACGACGATGCAATTGCAGAATCAAGAAGACGTTAGCAGCGCAATGATAACAATTGCTTTGTTATCTATCGTGCTGGCACTTGCTGTGGCATTTTTTGTGTCCAGGCAATTCCTACGGCCTCTTGTTGCTGCCATTACTCATATTGGTGAATTCGGAGCAGGTAATTTTAAAATGAATGTAGTACAGCCTTTTAGCATTCGTAGGGATGAGCTAGGGGAATTGTCTACTGCAATCATGAAGATGCAAAAGGATATGATGATCTTACTGAGCCAAGTACAGCAGATTAGTCATGGTGTCGAAATTAATTCTGATAAAATGAAAGCCGCAGCAGAAAAAAACAGTCATTCCATTAAGGAGGTCGGTTTGTCAGTCGGGCAGATCGCGAGTGTATCCGTGAATCAATCTCAGGAGATGGAGTCTGGTGTGGGGCGCATGCATGAGCTTGCAGATCATGTTAAAGCTGTGCAGGCTTATACTGATGAGATGGGGCAAAGCTATGGCGAGATGTGCAGTTTAAATGATAAAGTGGCAGGGATTATATGTTCTTTAACAGAGAAGATGACAGAAGGCAAACAGGCTTCTCAAGATGTGGACAGTGTAGTACGAAAAGTAAATGAGATGATTGGGCAGATTGGTTCAATCACTACGGTAATCGAGCAAATTGCAGCCCAAACTAATTTGCTGGCGTTAAATGCTTCTATTGAAGCTGCGCGGGCAGGAGAACAGGGGCGGGGCTTTGCGGTTGTGGCAGAAGAGGTTAGGAAGCTGGCGGAACAATCGGGCAGTGCAGTTAACGATATTAAGATATTGATTCAAGATGTTCAGCAACAGTCTAAGGTCGCTGTGTCTTCTATTGAGAAGTCACAACAGGTTGTCAGTGATCAAGAGGAAACCGTGAATGCAACATGGACTATCTTTGAAGAGATTGCTGTAGCTGTTGAGTCTCTAACAGATAAAATGTCTGAAATGCAGAACCGATTTACAGTGATGAGTGGAAAAAGCGATGAAATTGTAACGGTTTTCAGCAATATATCGGCGGGATCCGAGGAAACCTCTGCCATTACCGAAGAGGTTCATACGGTCACGGAAAAGCAGATTCTGGATATGAATGAGACCATTCTATGCGTTACTGAGCTGCGTAACATGGTCGGACAATTGCAGGAGAAAATATCGAAATTTGCTCTATAGTGATCCCAGAGCTTAGGGTAAAATGATTAATCACGAAGGTACAAAGAGATGCGAAGAACACGAAGGGATTTGCGATGTATTCTTTCGTGTTCTTCGCATTTCAAAATGTTTAATTTTTAGATTTGCAGCGTTTCTCGAAAAAAGTGTTAATATTTTTGAAAAACTTGATATAGATCACAGATAAGATGGTAATTATGGGGTATGATAAAGATAATATTTGAGGAGGTGGCACAATGTTACCTAAAGGTGCTAATTTACAAAAGATTCATAATGGCAATCGTACGTATGCAATTACACCCCATTTGCCTGGAGGTTTTATAAAACCAGATGTTATGAGAAAGTATGCTGATATAGCGGAAAAATATCATGGAGTATTAAAGCTGACATCCGCTCAGCGGGTGATGATTACCGGGCTCAAAGCTGAGGATATTGATAAGATATGGGAAGAGCTTGACATGCAGCCTGCAATGGGTTTTGCCAATTGTGTGCGCAGTATCAAAATATGCCCTGGTAACATCTTCTGCAAAAGAGGCAAGCAGGACAGTATAAAACTAGGTATGGAACTTGACAAGCTGTATCATAAAAAAGAAATGCCGTCTCGCATGAAATTTGGCGTAGCGGGCTGTGCGAATTCTTGCTCAGAGGTGCATGTAAAAGATATTGGCGTTATGGGAAGCGATATTGGCTGGGATATTTATGTAGGCGGTACGGCCGGTGCTCACCCTCGTTTAGCAGATCTCTTGATTGAAGGTTTAGAGTATGATGAGGTAATACGCATCGTAGACGTTATTGTTACGTATTATCAAAAGAATGCTGATATAGAGCGTATGGGGCAATTTATTGATCGAGTTGGGCTTAAAAAGTTTAGGGCGGATGTGTTAGCTTCTTTTTATCAAGGTGTAAGCCAAACAACAGAACCTCTAGTACCTCAATCCGCAGAAGGAAAAGTACTTGTTCCGGTGGCTGGTGGTCTCACAGAAGGTACCTTGGTATTTGGTGATAAAATTACAGAAGACAGTGTAATTAGTGATATTATCAGGGTATATCCTCAAACCGTTCCTGTGTTCCGATCCTTTGGGATGGGATGCCTAGGATGCCCATCGGCAACAGGAGAAGCGTTAGAAAAGGCAGCGGGAATCCATGGGCTTGATGTAAAAGAAATCATTGCTGGATTAAATAAAGTAATTTAGGAGGCTCATCATGAGTGCATTTTTAGGTCACATTCATTACTGGTTATATCATAAAATCGGACGGGTAGTAGAGCGGGAGCAGCTGATCTTCCAGAAGGCGGAGGAAATGTGTGGAGCTACGGCAGAGGAGCTGCAGTCTCAGGTCTGGCAGATTTATGGCCAGCCGTTACCGGATACGGAGCTTGGTGAGTTAATTGATCATACGAATATTCATGGCTGGCTGCAGCGTCAGATTACGATAGCAGAGACACGAGAAGCTGCTTTTATTAAAGAATTAGTAGATACTTGCGGTGGTGCAGCACAAGATATTGTATTATCTGCTTATGCTGAGCATGGTAAGCTGTGCGGTGAACATGCCAAAGCCCAGGGGAAATATGATGGTCAAAGGGCAGCCGGGATTTATCAGGCAGTAAATGACTATGTACTAAATGGCATGCCTTGTGATCAGGGCGATGTCGTAACGGTAAATGAAGATCATAAAGTGATTTGGGAAGGGGAAACCTGCCTGCAGGAACGAAATTGGGCAAAAGCTGGTGTAGATAAAGCCTTTATGAAAGAGTGCTATCAGAAATGGTTTGCTGGCTTTGTGACAGCTCTGAATCCTGCATTTGCTTATAGCCAAACAGCCGATACCTTAAAAGGTGGTCCAGTAAATCGGCATCAAATTGTGAAAGAAGCATAGCTCAAGAAAGCATAAGGGCTGCCAGATTATTGGCAGTCCTTGTTTTGGCGTTTTACGTTTTTGTGGCTCGCAATGACAAAAGTCTGAGAGGATTTTTTGAAAAAAGCATGAGAAATAGGAGTATAGGGTAGGATAATATTTGACATTTTAGATAGGTAAACATATAGTAATAGAAGAGTAATTTTGTATAGTGCAGGTATGAGTGTAGGGGGTTTTTTACGATACAATGGAAGATTTAGAATTGACGATTAATAAACGGCGAACATTCGCGATTATTTCCCATCCGGATGCTGGGAAAACAACATTAACCGAGAAACTATTATTGTACGGCGGTGCCATTCGCTTGGCAGGATCAGTAAAATCTCGTAAGGCAGCAAAACATGCTGTTTCTGACTGGATGGAAATCGAAAAGCAAAGAGGTATTTCGGTAACTTCTAGTGTGCTGCAGTTCGATTATGACGGATATCGGGTGAACATCTTAGATACACCTGGTCACCAAGATTTTAGTGAAGATACATACCGTACCCTTATGGCCGCAGATAGTGCTGTGATGCTGATTGACGTGGCAAAAGGGGTAGAGGATCAGACGAAAAAACTGTTTCATGTATGCCGCCAGCGAGGAATTCCTGTATTTACTTTTGTCAATAAGCTGGATCGTTATGGCAAGAATCCTTTTGAGCTAATGGAGGAAATCGAACAGGTTTTAGGGATAAGGGCATATCCTATGAATTGGCCTGTAGGTATAGACGGCAGCTATGTTGGCGTTTATAATCGACAGCAGGCGCAAGTAGAATTGTTCGCCAAAGACGGAGCCCATGGGCAGTCTGTACTGCCTTCCAAGATGGGGAGTGTTAGTGACCCTGCTTTTCGTGAACTGTTAGGTGAGAGTGTTCATGGTGCGTTGTGTGAAGATATCGAACTGCTGGACATGGCTGGCGATGCTTTTAACTATGATCTCGTAGCTGCTGGCGAACTTACGCCAATGTTTTTCGGTAGTGCCATGACCAATTTTGGTGTAAGACCTTTTCTGGAAGAATTCTTGAAGCTGGCGCCTGCTCCTGTGGCACGTATGTCCAGTGAAGGAGAGATCAATCCTGCAAGTGAGGATTTCTCTGCCTTTGTATTTAAAATTCAAGCGAATATGAATCCTGCTCATCGTGATCGTCTCGCATTTATTCGCATCTGCTCCGGTAAATTTACCAGAGGGATGTCTGTGTATCATGCTCAGTCAGGTAAAGCTATTAAGCTGGCTCAGCCTCAGCAGTTTCTGGCTCAGGAACGTACCATTATTGATGAAGCATATCCTGGTGATATTATTGGTTTATTTGATCCTGGAATTTTTGGAATTGGAGATACGTTGTGCCAAGAAGGGGCTAAATTTACCTTTCAGGATTTCCCGGTATTTCCGCCGGAGCAGTTTGCCAAGGTCCAGCCCAAAGATACAATGAAGCGGAAGCAGTTTGTTAAAGGTATGACCCAATTGACCCAGGAGGGGGCCGTTCAGGTATTTCGTCAGAGTGAGTTTGCATCCGAGGCCTTTATCATTGGTGTAGTCGGATCGCTGCAATTTGAAGTGTTGGAGTATCGATTGAAAAACGAATATGGTGTAGAGCTGCTTATGGATCGTTTATCCTTTAGTGTTGCTCGCTGGTTAACTGGTGATGAACAGGCTATTAAAACAATGAAGAGCATTGACAGCGGTATGATGATACGTGATATCAAAGATCGGCCAGTGCTTTTGCTCAGCAATGAATGGGCTATTCGCTGGGTTAGTGAGCGGAATCCCGGAGTGGAATTCCTGGAAATTCCACCAAACTCTGCAACCTTTTAACGAAACGTCTCAAAGTCAGCAAATGCTAACTTTGAGACGTTTTTCTTAAAGCAAGAATCTTTTGATGGAAGAGATTGACAAGGTATGGGGCATGCTATACTCTGTGTTAAAGAGAATATGACGATTTTGGTAGGATGGTGATCGAATTGTCGAATCATATGGAAACGGAATTAAAGCTGGGGTGCGCCGATGAGAGTGTATGGGAAAAAATCATGACAGCAGAGTCGCTGGCAGCAGTGACTGTTTCTGGATCAGAGATTACCCAGCAATTAGAAGCTCGTTACTTTGATACTCCTAGTCATGCATTGCAAAAAGCACAGTTAGCTTATCGACTGCGCCGAGAAGGTGATAATTGGATTGCTACTGTCAAAGGCAGTGGTTCTTCTGAGGGAGGGCTGCATGCCAGGTTAGAATGGAATGTAGTTGTTTCTGATAATGAGCCCGATATCGGAGCCTTTGCTCATACGGAAATTGGTGAACATTTGCAGGAAGTAGTGGGAGATGAAATCGTAGAGCCTATTTTGATTACTTTCTTTGAGCGGCGAATGATAGAGGTTGTTATGCCTGATAGCAGTACGATTGAGGTAGCTGCTGATAAAGGAGCTATTATTGCTGGAGAGAACACATCGCCTATTTTAGAAATTGAATTAGAATTAAAAACAGGGGAGCCTAAAGCATTATTCATGCTGGGTGCTGCTTTAGCCAGAGAGTTTCCTTTGCTGCCGGAACCAGATAGCAAATTTTATCGGGGACTTTTACTGGCCGGCCTAGCGACTGTACAGCAAAAGAAGATTCTTGTACCACAGGTGGATGCAGCCAAGCCTGTTTGTGAGGCTGTATCTGTACTACTGGTAGAGTTGATTCATCATGTTCTGACGGCACAGCGGGCCTTCCTGGAAAATCCTCAGCTGCCAGAATTAGCTCATGAACTGCGTATTTGCCTGCGGCGTCTGCGATCGGTATTGGAGTTTGCTGAACCTTTGAATGTAATCAAGGAGAACAATTGGTATCAGGAAGAATTAAAAAAGTTTGCTCAAAGACTGGCTACATTGCGGGATTTAGACGTAGCCTATGCCAGCTGGCACCAATTACAGGATCATCAGTCCGAGGAAAGAAGCGCCAAAGTCTGGTTGGGAGATGTTCTTATTGAGAGCCGCAATCAGGAAATGGAGAAGATTGCAAGGGAATGCAGCTTCGGTTTGGCGACGCCTTTATTATTAGGGTTGTGGGGCGAGCTTTTGGATAAGGATTGGCAGCAATCGATCTTTTCTGATCATACAACGGAAAAGTTTGTTAGCAATGGTTTATTCAATTGGATTAAAAAGGTGAGAAAAGAAGCCGGATCTATCGTTTGGGCGGATGCCAGCGATGTTCATAATTTGCGGTTAGGAATCAAGAAACTTAAGTATGCAGTCGAAGTCATGCAGCCGCTGCTAGGTGATAGAGCCTCTATTGCAGAACAATTGGAAAAACTGCAGGATACCCTGGGGATGATAACAGATGCTCGTAGTACGGAGATGTTGCTAAAGGCATTGTTACGGAACAAATCCAGTAGAGCAGTCCATTTAGAGGCAGGCATGCTGATCGGCTGGCAAATGCGCGAACAGTTGCAGCTGCAGAAGAGAGCAAATAAGATGTGGAAGAAATTTAACCGTGTAGCAAAAAAGTGGAAATAAGAAAAGAACCCCTGGCGCATTTTATTTGCACTAGGGGTTCTTTTGGTAATCTAAATAACTCGCAGCATTCTAGAATTACTTATTTGGTTCCGTAGTTTTCGCCTTTGCTGATGGCAGCTTGTGCTGCGGCTAAGCGGGCGATGGGCACGCGATAGGGAGAGCAGCTGACAAAATCAAGGCCAATCTGGTGGCAGAATTCAATGGAGCGTGCTTCTCCGCCATGTTCGCCGCAAATACCAATTAGAATATCCGGTCTGGTTTTTCGTCCGCTTTCTACGGCGATCTCCATCAGTTTTCCTACGCCTTTGCGATCGAGAGTGATAAAGGGGTTATCGGGTAAGAGTTTCATCTCTAAATAGTCATTTAAGAATTTGCCTTCTGCATCATCACGGCTAAATCCTAGGCAGGTTTGTGTTAAATCATTGGTACCAAAGCTAAAGAACTCCGCTGCTTCTGCTAATTCACCAGCTAAGAGAGCTGCCCGCGGCAGTTCAATCATAGTACCGGATGTATAATGAAAGCTTACATTAAATTTCTCCATGGTAGCTTTAGCAATTGTATCAATTTTCTCTTTGAAGAACGTCATTTCTGCGCTGCCGATGGTTAATGGGATTTCAATTTCAGGTAAGACCTTATAACCTTCGGTAGTGAGCCGGGCAGCTGCATTGCAGATGGCTTGGATTTGCATTTCGTATATCTCTGGGAATGTAATGCCAAGGCGGCAGCCCCGATGCCCTAACATTGGATTGGATTCATGGAGAGCGCGTACTTTTTTTAGCAAGGCTTCTTTTTGCGCAAGGAGTGTCCCATCTTCCTGCGTAATTTGAAGAGTCGTTGTTTCAATCAGCAGTTCGTTCATGCTGGGAAGGAACTCATGTAGAGGCGGGTCTAAGAGACGAATGCAGACGGGATAGCCAGCCATGACCTTTAAGATACCATAAAAGTCTTCTTCCTGCATTGGCAGTAAATGAGCAAGGGCGGCTTGGCGTTCCTCGAAGTTTTCTGCTAAAATCATATCCTGTACATGAGGCAGACGGTCCTGACCCATAAACATGTGTTCCGTACGAGTTAATCCAATGCCTTTGGCACCAAAGTCTAAGGCTTTTTGTGCATCTGCAGGGGTGTCAGCGTTGGCTCTAACTTCTAATTTCTTATATTCATCGGCCCAATGTAACAGGGTTAGGTATTCGGCAGAGAGTTCAGGATCCTTCATGGGGACAACGCCTGCAATAACCCGCCCTGTTGCGCCGTCAATGGAGATTAGATCTCCTTCTTCTATGATTGTTTTACCAATTGTAAAGGTTTTCGTATGATAGTTGATTTTTACTGCTTCGCAGCCGCAGACGCAAGGTTTCCCCATGCCACGGGCTACTACTGCTGCATGACTGGTCATGCCTCCCCGGCTGGTTAAGATGCCTTGTGCAGCAATAATACCATGAATATCGTCAGGTGTGGTTTCTGTTCGCACCAACATCACTTTTTGTCCCTTTTTGCCCAGTTCTTCTGCATGATTGGCATCAAAGACGACAATGCCGGAAGCGGCACCGGGAGATGCTGGCAAACCAGTAGCCAGAATATCCAGTTTGGCGTTAGGGTCAATCTGGCGGTGAAGCAGCTGATCTAGCTGACCAGGTTCGATCAATAACAGGGCTTCCTGTTTGGTGATCAAGCCTTCTGCTGCTAAATCATGAGCGATTTTAATACTTGCTTGGGCGGTGCGTTTGCCATTTCGAGTTTGCAAGATATATAAAGTGCCTTTTTCAATGGTAAACTCAATATCTTGCACATTTTTATAATGTTTTTCTAAGATTTTAGCTGTCTTTGCAAATTGTGCATAGACTTCAGGCATTTCGGCTTCTAATTTTGCTATGGGCTGGGGAGTGCGAATGCCCGCTACGACGTCTTCCCCTTGAGCATTTGTTAAATATTCTCCATATAGCAGATTTTCACCATTGGAAGGGTTTCTGGTAAAGGCTACACCGGTACCGCAGTCATTGCCCATATTTCCAAATACCATCGACTGAATATTAACAGCAGTACCCAGGTCATGGTCAATCTTATTCAGATTGCGATAGATGAAGGCACGGTCATTATTCCAAGAACGAAACACTGCTTCAATGGATAAGAATAATTGTTCCATTGGATCTTCAGGGAATACGGTACCCGTTTTTTCTAATACGAGTTCCTTATAACTGTCGATTACTGCTCGTAAAGTATCGGCAGACATCTCTTGGTCAAAGGTAACACCTTGTTTCTTTTTGTGCTGCGTCAAAAGCTGCTCAAATTCATATTTATGAATTTCCAATACAACATCGCCAAACATTTGGATAAAACGGCGGTAGGAATCATAGGCAAATATCAAATTGTTTGTATTTTTTGCAACTGCTTGCACGGTTTTTTCGTTTAAGCCAAGGTTTAAGATGGTGTCCATCATACCCGGCATGGAAAATACGGCTCCAGAACGAACGGAAACTAGCAAAGGATTTGTTTCATCCCCTAGTTTTTTGCCAATGGTTTTTTCCAGATGTGCTAAATTCTCGCGAACCTCTTCGATAATTTGGCTTGGAAGCTTTTTGTCATTTTCATAGTATTCTTTGCAGGCATCTGTGGTAACGGTCATACCTGGTGGTACAGGCAGACCAATATTGGTCATTTCCGCCAGATTTGCTCCTTTTCCTCCTAATAGTGAACGCATATCGGCGCTGCCTTGATCAAATAGATATACGAATTTTTTCATTGTTCAACGACTCCTTTACGGTAAAAATCTAACACTCTCTCAGCAGTTTCTTCCGTTGCTTTATTTGTAATATCGATGACAGGGCAACCGACTCTGCGCATAATATCCTGGGCATAATCCAGTTCTTCAATAATACGTTCCAAGTTGGCATAGTTGCTGGAAGGCTGTAGTCCCATTGCTTTTAGCCGCTCTCTGCGGATTTCAAATAATAAAGACGGTTTGATAGTAAGCCCGACAATTTTATGAGCAGGCACTTGAAATAATTCAGACGGCGGCGGAATTTCTTTTACCAAAGGGACATTGGCAGCTTTGATACCTTTATGTGCCAAATACATGCATAAAGGTGTCTTCGAGGCTCTTGATACGCCTGTAATGACAATATCCGCTTGTAAGAGACCCCGGGGATCTTTTCCGTCATCAAATTTTACGGCAAATTCAATGGCCTCAATTTTCGTATAGTAAGCTTGATCTATTTTGCGTATGAGGCCCGGTTCGTTGCGAGGAGACAAGTGAGTGACTGCCTGCAGACCATCAATGACCGGTCCCATAATATCGACATGCGTTATTTCTAAAGCGTGAGCTTTCGTTTCTAAAGCTTCTTTTAAATCCGGACGTACTAAGGTATAGAAGATCGCTGCATTCCTGCTGGATGCTTTTTCTAATATGGAATCAATTTGTGCAGTTGATTTTAAATAAGGCTTGCGTTCAAGCTCGATGTTGGCACCATTAAATTGGCTAATCGCTGCTTTTACAACCAATTCTCCTGTTTCGCCAATGGAATCAGAGAGTATGTATACGACGGGAACTTGGCTGTTACGTAGAGTATCCAAAGAGGGCCTCCTTTGTCTTGGAATTTTGAATAAACGATTATTTTTCTGCCAATTGAACGAAAAGTCGCGTAATGTTGGTTTTGGTAAAACGACCAACAACCTGATATTTGGTGGTTTCACCTTCTTTTATGATTTTTACTACAGGTAGGGCATCGACTTGATGATACAAAAGCTTCTGAGCGGCTGACAAGACCGATTCCTCCGGTGTTGTCAGGATGATTTTGGGCATTCTCGTCATAATAATATTGACGGGAAGATCGTTATTGTTTTTGCCTCCCATCGCTGCCTTTAACAGATCCTTTCGTGAAAGGGCCCCTTCTAAGAAGTTGTCTTCGGATACTACGAAAATCGTTCCGACATCTTCTGTGAATAAGGTAAGGATTGCATCATAGACGGTGCTGCTTTCTCGTACCACAATGGGCGCAGAAAGAGTGTCGGCAATGAGAATGGCATCAAAAGACATGGTATTCAGCTGCTGCAGGTCGCGCCCTGTAAAGTAATAGCCGACTTTGGGTTTTGCACTGACGAGCTTGGACATCGTCAAAATAGCTAAATCAGAACGAAGAGCTGCCCTGCTGAGGTTTAGTTTTTCTGCAATTTTGTTGCCTGTAATTGGACCAAGGGTCTGTATGATTTCTAGAATATTAGTCTGTCGTATGGTAAGTTGTATAATAAAATCACCTTCTACAGTATATAGTGCGCACTATATATAGAATTTTATATTATATAGTATACTACATTGATTTAATAATACCTGCTTATATATGCGCAAAGTATAATTTTTTTTATCAGGTGGTAGAAAGTCACGTTTTTTAGGTGAAAAAATATAGATATATTTACTATTTATATGCAGATACCAGTACGAATACGATCAGTAAGATTCCATACTGTTAGGCTGACCAGGAGGGCTGTAGGCTGAGTTGATTTCTCTTTATACAGGGAATCTGCTTGGTCTTTTTTATTTTTTCTCTTGATGGATGGAAAAAAACGGTCTATAAAATGCTCTTGCTCCATAAAGAATGATAAGGAATGAAAGAGATTCATACTGCATGAGAAAGGGAAATAGAATGATAAAAGAGAGTATTGCATATCTTTTACTTAATATTGATAAATATTATGAGGCCGTCATTGTGCATCTTGAGATTAGTCTGGCTGCACTTGCTGTCAGTTTTATGGTTGCTGTACCCTTAGGAATCTGGTGCGCAAAGAATGGCAGAGTGTCCTATTCTGTGATTAACGCTTTTACCATTCTGCGCATCATACCCAGCCTGGCAGTACTGGTGATTGCCATGCCTATCCTGGGTACTGGTTTTGTGCCTGCTTTGTTCGCACTTACGTTACTGGCAATTCCGCCAATATTGATTAATACGTATTCGGGTTTTAGGAACATTGATCCTTCGGTGCTGGAATGTGCAGCAGGTATGGGAATGAATGCTGGCAAGATTTTTATTGCTATTGAAATTCCTTTAGCAATGCCCCTCGTACTCACAGGACTGCGGACCTCTGCTGCCGAGGTTATTGCCAGTGCCACATTAGCATCCTATATCGGTGCCGGCGGACTCGGCGATTTTATCTTTACTGGTATTGGAATGAATGATATAAGGATCTTGTTAGTTGGAGGGATATCGGTAGCCTTGTTATCCGTTTTGACAGAGGTATCTTTAACAGCTGTGCAGCATATGGCTACGAGGTACCAACGGGATTAAAGCAATAGGAGTGTGGAAAATGATTAAAAAAATATCGGGATTCAGAATGCTTTTGTTAGTATCCATGACAGCCCTGCTACTGGTTGTAACGGGATGCGGTGGTAATTCTGCCAGCTCTGAGCAAACAAAAGAGAATAAGGTGACGATAATAGCAGGTTCAAAGGATTTTACCGAATCCCTGATTCTAGGTGAGTTATATAGCTTAGCCTTAGAACATGCGGGTTATAAAGTCGAACGCAAGTTAAACCTGGGCAGCGCAATTGTTCATAACTCGCTAATGAATGGTGATATTGATTTTTATCCTGAGTACACGGGGACAGGTTTGCTAACGGTATTAAAAGAAGAGCCTAAATTTGATTCAAAAGAAGTCTATCAGGAGGTTTCTGCTAAATATAAAGAAAAATTCAAATTGATTTGGCTGGACCCTTCTGCCGCCAATGATTCTCAAGGCATGGTGATGAGTAAAAGAGCAGCAGAGCAATATCAGATTCGAACAATATCAGACTTGCAAAAATATGCCAATCAGATTCGGTTTGCGTCTCAAGGCCAATTTGATGAGAGGGCAGATGGACTGCCAGCCTTAGTAAAGGTATATGGCTCTTTTGATTTTAAAGATCGCAGGCTGTATGACAATGGCATTAAATATGATGTACTTCACAATAATAAGGCGGATCTGGCGGTCGCATATACCACAGAAGGAGAGCTGAGCAAGGATGAATTTGTTATATTGGAAGATGACAAGCATGTCTGGCCACCATATAACATTGCTCCTGTTATCAGGCAGGACGTAGTGGAGAAGCACCCTGAGATAAAGGATATTTTGAATAAAGTGACAGCAAAGCTTGATAACAAAACGATGATTATGCTAAATGCAGAAGTAGATAGTAAGAAACGGGAATACAATGAGGTCGCAAAAGAGTTCTTTAATACGATCAAATAAATCAGGCAGCAGCGCCAACATTTGGGAAATGAGAAAGGAGGTAATAAAGTGGCTAGAACTGCAATTGAGTTTCGTAATGTAAGCAAGCAGTATGCTAATATGCTGCAATACGCTGTAGCAGGGATCAATATGCGTATCAGCGAAGGAAGCTTTATTACTATTTTAGGAACTTCTGGATCTGGAAAGACAACTCTTCTAAAAATGGTGAACCGTATTTATGAGGCGACATCCGGGGAAATCTTGTACTTCGGAGAACCCATTAGAAATTTACAAATAGAAGAATACCGACGTAAAATTGGGTATGTCATCCAGCAGGTTGGCTTATTTCCTCATATGACAGTTGAAGAAAATATTGGAACCATTCCTCAAATTTTAAAGTGGGATGCAGGTATAATTGCCAAGCGGGTGGATGCGCTATTAGAGCTGGTATGCCTCTCCCCCCGGGATTTTAAAAAGCGGTATCCAAGACAGTTGTCGGGTGGGCAGCAGCAGCGAGTAGGCTTGGCCAGAGCGATGGCAGCCGATCCGGATCTTATGTTGATGGATGAGCCTTTTGGTGCGATTGATGCTATCACGCGGCAGAACTTGCAGGAGGAGCTGATCCGCATTCAAAGGAAGTTGAACAAAACCATATTATTTGTGACCCATGATGTTAACGAAGCATTCAAGCTAGGGGATAAGGTGATGATCATGCATGAGGGAACCATCCAGCAATTTGATACACCTTATGGGATTCTTGCAAAGCCGGCTAATGAATATGTTGCTCGCTTGATTGCAACCCAGGATATTGTGCAGCGATTAAAAGTACTAAAGGCTCAATCGGTAATGCTGCCAGTTGATGCCCAGGTCAGTGATCGTGCTTTTCGTGTGGGTACAGAAGAGTCCTTGCACAATATATTGACTTATTTTTTAGAGCATGACCAAAATCATGTACTGGTAGAGGATGATGGAAGAGGTGTGGTAGGAAAAATCACTTGGGAGCAGCTTAAAGTGAGTACTAGGCAGGGAAATTTTTTATCTGCTTAAGGAACAAGGGGCTGAAAATGATTACGTATCTATTGAAGTATTATGATCAAATGCTGATACTGCTGTTGGAGCATTTGTATTTAGTTTGTTTGAGTATGATGATTTCTCTCTTATTGGCAATACCAATCGGATTGTTTATTGCAAGGTCAAAATGGCTGTCCACGGCTGCATTATCTTTCTTTGGCGTTGTTTACTCCATACCCAGTTTAGCCTTGTTTTCTTTTTTGCTCCCAGCATTCGGTTTGGGAAAGTTGACGGCTATTGTCGTCTTAGTCATCTACAATCAATATATTTTGGTCAGGAATACAGTAACGGGATTCCAGTCCATCGACCCTTCTATTATTGAGGCGGGATATGGAATGGGCCTAAGTGGCAAATATATGTTTTTTAAAATACAGCTGCCTCTTGCGTTGCCGATTATTTTAGGAGGTATCCGTATAGCAAC
>CAMKSY010000013.1 GCA_946415545.1 uncultured Pelosinus sp.
GAACCTACCAATCATTTAGACATTGGGATGGTAGAGTGGCTGGAAGATTTCCTGATCGGATATCCGGGAGGTGTGCTCATCATTTCTCATGACCGTTATTTCTTGGATAAAGTGGTCAATCGGGTGATTGAGCTAGAAAATAAAGCCTTGACGGCTTACAAAGGCAACTATTCCTCCTATATGCAGCAAAAAGCTGAAAATATGGCGGCGTTGGAAAATGCCTATGACAAGCAGCAGGATCATATTGCCAAAACCGAGGCATACATTCGAATGTATAAGGCTGGGATTAAATCCAAGCAAGCCAGAGGACGGGAGAAGCAGCTGCAGCGTTTAGAACGGATTGTATTGCCTGCTAATATTGCCCGTTTTGACTTTTTTGGTTTCAACCCGCCAGGTGAATGTGCGGAAAGAGTAGCAGAACTGGAGGAGGCATCCGCTGCTTATGGCGAGCGAAAGATTTTTGAGAAAGTATCTCTCTTGATTCGTAAGGGGGATGGTGTGGCCTTAGTAGGCCCCAATGGGGCTGGCAAAACTACGCTATTGAAACTACTGACTGGTGAGTTGTCGCCCATTAGCGGCAGAGTAAAGCTTGGCAGCAGAGTAAAGGTTGGTTATTTTTCTCAGGAACATGAAGGATTGAATGGGAAAAACCGGATTATTGATGAAATCATGCATGAATATGGTTTTAGTGAAGAGCGGGCAAGGCATTATCTGGGAGCTTTTCTGTTTCGGGGAGATGAGGTTTTTAAAATTGTGGGTGAACTGAGCGGTGGCGAGAAATCAAGACTGGCAATGCTCAAGCTCATGCTGACAGGAGCTAATTTCTTGATTTTGGATGAGCCGACCAATCATTTGGATATACCTGCAAAAGAAGCAGTAGAGGAAGCGATCTTAAGTTTTCCCGGTACGTTTTTGACCGTTTCCCATGATCGCTATTTTCTCGATAAAGTAGCAAACTGCATGGTGGAATTAGCGGATGGGAAGTTAGAGGAATATGCCGGCAACTATAGCTACTATCGGGAGAAGAAGTTACTTCAGCAGAAGGAAGCCGCAACAGTCCAAGTGGCAATTAGCAAGCAGGAATCCATTGTCAAAAAGAATGAGCGGCCGCGGCAGCGAAAGGCAGACCAAGAGAAGAGTGTAAAGAACCAGCAGAAGCTGGAAGGTGAAATTGCTATGTTGGAATTAGAGATTAAAACTTTAGAGTATCGTCTCAACGATCCTGCCAGCCACGAAGATCAAGTAGCCAGTCAGCAATTGGCCGATGAATACAGCAAAGCCCAAGCGGCTCTGGCTGAAAAGTACGATGCCTGGGTGGAGCTGACGGAAGAATAAGGCAGCAATTACAAGTGTAAACATTATTTTTTATCATTTTAAGGCCGACTTGTGTGTCAAGTGACATGCAGGTCGGCTTTTGTTTATTTACAATCAAAGTGATAGATTGAAGTCAGCGCTAATATAGAGGAACCGGTTTCTCGCCATAAGGTGAGAAGAATGGAATTACATCAGTTGGTTAGAAATGCACAAATGGGTGACAAAGAAGCTTTTCAGGAAATTTGTTCTTGCTTTACCGGGCTGGTCAAGAAATATGCTCATCAAGCCCATTTACGAACGATCACGGAAGAGGCAGAAGCCCAAGGCTGGCTGGCGGTGGTTCAAGCTGTGAACTCCTACGATGAAACCAGTGGTGTGCATTTTGCCGGGTATGTGAAGAGTAAGGTCAAATTTGCCATTTGGAATTTGTTTAAGAAAGAACGTCGTATCTGGCAGGAAGAGCAGCTAGAGTGCGGTCAGGAAGGAGAAGATGCGGACTTCTTTATCTACCTGCCTGACAATATGGATGTGGCAGGAGAAGTGGAAGACCGGTGGCTGTCACATGAACTTAAGAGTGCCATGGAAGCATTGCCTGATAAACAGCGGCAAGTTATTTTAAGAACAGTAATCGGGCAGGAAACATTGACGAATGTGGCATCATCACTGGGAGTTACCACCCAGGCGGTATATAATCTGCGGCAGAGGGGATTTGCACGTTTAAAGATCTTATGCGCCAGAATGTATAACAGTGAAAGGGGGTGAGAGAAATGGCAGTGAGCAAAGTACCGCAGAACAGTAAATTAATCATCACAGTTGAAAACGGTGTTAATGCTAAGGGGCAGCCTGTGCAGCGTCAAAGGAGCTACAAGAATGTAAAAGTAAGTGCTGCAGATGCAGATGTGTATGCAGTAGCTCAAAAAATTGCTGATTTGCAAACCCATGCAGTAATCGGCATTAGCAGACAGGACGAAGGCAATTTAATGAATGCTTAAGTAATCTTAAGAAATGTAGCAGGGAGGTGAGTGGGAATGGCAAAAACATTGGAAATGGTTTTTCGCAGTGAAGGCGGCAAAGAAGTCACGCTAGGCATTGCAGATCCAAAAGAAAATCTGACGCTGGCGGAAGTGACAATGGTGATGGAAGACATTATCGCTAAACAAATCTTTTCAAGCAAAACCGGAGATTTAACCCAGATCGTGGAAGCACGCATCAATAGCAAGGATACTGCAGTATTGGCATAGTGGCAGGTAAGTGCCAGTGCGAGGAGGTATGCTCATGGATCAACTACTAACCTACACAGCCAATCTTGGATTTCCCATAGTGATCAGCCTTTACCTACTAGTTCGCATCGAAGGGAAACTGGAAGAATTGACTGCCAGTATCAATGAACTTTCCAAGACCATAGCTGCAAAGCTATAAAGTGAATGCCCTCCGGCACATCGATTCGATGCGCTGGGGGGCATTTTCATGCATAACAAACGTATTGACTTTTATCCTTGCTTTTCTTTCATTTGTTCCAATATTGCATTCACCAATTGATCCGTACAGGAAGTCGACTTTTGTCCGCAGGTAATGCCTTTTAGTTTTTTGATAACCTCTTCAGCGGGCATGCCTTCCACTAATACACTGATAGCCTGTAGATTTCCAGGACAGCCGCCATTAAATCGTACATTGGTTACGATTCCATCTTTCAATTCGAAATCTATCTCTTTGGCACATACGCCAGCTGTGTTATAAGTAGTCATAGTAAAAGCTCCTTTATATTTATTTTGGTATATTCCTCTAAGATACACTGAATTTCGAAGACTGTCTAGTCCTGCTATTTTGCAATCCATGCTTATTTTCCTCCCTTGGCAGGATTTAGGCAGAAATCTGCGAATAAAAAAGAATTAAGATTATTTTAAAGTGGAGTAATGCTGTGGAACATTTAGAAGGTACCGTAGAAAATATAATATTTCATAATACCGATAATGGTTTTGTTGTGTTTAAGCTGAAACCGGCCAATGAAAATGGCACTGTCGCTGTGGTCGGCAACATGCTGGTACCTCTAGTGGGTGAACAGTTGGAGCTGACAGGAGAGTGGGCGGAGCATGCCCGTTTTGGCCGTCAATTTAAAGCAGCAAGCTTTAAAAAAGTCGCACCTGCCAGTGTGAAAGGCATTGAACGTTTTTTGGCATCAGGTGCTATTAAAGGGATTGGTCCAGCCATGGCGGCACGTTTAGTGAAACAATTCGGCTTAGATACGTTGAAAATTATCGAACAAAAACCCAAGCGCCTGCAAGAAATCGAAGGGATTGGCAAAAAGAAGGCTGAGGCAATTCATGATGCCTATTCCCAGCAATCGGAAATGCATGAAGTCATGTTATTCTTAGAAATGAATGGCGTAACCGGTGCCTATGCCGGCAAGATTTTTACCCAGTACGGATTTCTGGCAATTAGTGTATTACAAGAAAACCCTTATCGATTAGCCCAAGAGGTGCAGGGAATTGGTTTTCGTACGGCAGATCAAATTGCCATGTCTTTAGGCTTAGAACGCAATCATGAAGAACGGATTACTGCAGGGATTGATTTTGCGTTGCTGCAAATTTCCCAAGCCGGTCATTGCTGTGTACCAGAAGAAACGCTGGTGCAAGAGGCTGCCAAGCTGCTGCTGGTCGATCCCGTAGATGTAGCCAGGCATGTATCTGTATTAATTCAAGATAGCCGACTATGTGTAGAAGATTTTCATGGAATGACTCTCATCTATCCCCGTCATTTATATTATGCAGAAAAAAGAGTAGCGGAGCGATTATTACGATTAAAAGACAGGGCCGAGCAAGCACCTGATGAAGATTTACCGGCTATTGTTGATACATGGGAGAAACAATCAGGAATCACTTTAGCAGACGCCCAGCGTGAAGCGGTATTATCATCGCTGCTGCATGGTGTTTTAGTCTTAACGGGTGGACCTGGTACAGGGAAAACCACCGTTGTACGGGGGATGCTGGATGTTTTAGAAAATCAAGGTTTTAAGCTGCTTTTAGGAGCACCTACCGGGCGGGCTGCAAAACGCTTAAGTGAGGCAACAGACCGGGAAGCAATGACCGTTCACCGGCTGTTGGAATCCACGGGGGGAGTCGAGGGGGCACCTTTGTTCATGCGCAATGAGAATGAGCCGTTAGATACAGAAGTAGTCATCATTGATGAAGTTTCCATGATGGATATTTCCCTGATGAATTCGTTTCTTCAGGCAATACCGGATGGCTGTCGTGTCATCTTGGTAGGTGACGTAGACCAGCTGCCTGCTGTTGGTCCCGGATCGGTATTGAAGGATATTATTCGCTCAACAACCGTGCCTGTAGTGCGTTTGACAGAGGTCTTTCGTCAGGCTGGTGAAAGTATGATCGTTATGAACGCTCATCAGATTAACCGGGGGATGCTGCCTGACTTTAAAAGCAGCAAGGACTTCCAATTTCTTGAGATCAATGATAGCGATGCTGCTGCTGATGCTATTGTAGACTTGTGCCATGAGCATCTTCCCAAAGAAGGGTTTAATGTCTCCTATGATGTGCAAGTATTGGCGCCCATGCATCGATTGGTGTGCGGTGTGGAAAATTTAAACAAGCTGCTCCAGCAAGCACTAAATCCAGAACGGGAAGGAAAAGCATCGATCTCTGGTGCCAATCAGGTATTGCGGGAAGGCGATAAAATTATGCAGATGAAGAATAATTATACCAAGGGGGTATATAACGGGGATATTGGCTTCATTACAGGCATTCAAAACGGCAGAGTAGCCGTTCGCTATCCAGAGCAGAATGTGATCTATGAACGGGGAGAAATTGATGAGCTGCACCTTGCCTATGCGATGAGTGTACACAAAAGCCAGGGGAGCGAGTATCCTGTAGTCGTTATGCCCCTGATTCCGGGACACCACATCATGCTGCAGCGTAATTTGTTGTATACCGCTGTAACCAGAGCTAAAGAAAGAGTGATCCTCCTAGGCAGCAAAGCTGCTCTAAACACAGCTCTATCTAATGATCGGACAAAAAAACGCTATTCCCTCCTGGCAGAACGCCTGCGGGGGGAAGAATTGTAATGTGGAAGACCTTCTTAAATATCATTTATCCTCCGAAGTGCCCCTATTGCAAAACCTTGGTGCAGGAGTATGGGGCATGGTGCCCTTCCTGTTTAGCTGCCATTTTGGCGGTTCGGGAAATTAATGTTTTAGAGCATCGGTTAAGTTCCTTGGACTCTTGCCAAGTGGTATGTGAATATACAGGGGGACTAAAGCGGATTATTCATGATATGAAATTTCGTCAGCAAAAGAAATATGGAGTTCATCTCAATTGGCTATTAACCAACAGTAAACTGGCACATTCCTTCTCAAGGATTGAATATATAATCCCTGTACCATTACATAATCATCGTCTGGGAGAGCGTGGCTACAACCAGACAGAGATTATCTTTAAGGAATGGTCAGAAAAAGAAAACCTGCAGTGGATGCCAGAGCTATTAGTACGTGAAAGGTATACCATTCCCCAATGGGAGCTGACCCTGGCAAAGCGAAAAGAAAATATAAAGGGCGCGTTTTCCGTTACGCGCCCTGAATTGGTGAAGAATAAACATATCTTATTGGTCGATGACATTATAACTACTGGTATTACTCTAGATGAATGCGCCAAGGTGCTAAAAAAATCCAAAGCAGCCTCCGTCCATGGACTTGCCATAGCCAGCGGGGCAAGGTAAGGCTATTATCCTAACGATTCAATAAATGCCTTTACAATCTCAGGATCAAAAGCCGTCCCTGACATATTCTGCAGTTCACGGACAGCCTCTTCTTTGGTTTTTTTCCAATGCTCTGTACAGGGATTAATAAAGCGATCATAATAATTGACTACGGAAATGATGCGGGCTCCTAAAGGAATATTGACTCCTTTTAACCGCTTGGGGTAACCTTTTCCATCCCAACGTTCATGATGGTAACGAATATAGGGAATGTGCTCCTGACACTGGGAAATATTTTCCAGCATGGCGCTTCCTGCATTACAATGGTTCTTAAAAACCGTCATCTCACGAGTGGAGAGATAGGGAACCTTTGCTAAGACTGCATTAGGAACGGTAAGATGGCCAATATCGTGCAGCAAAGCAGCCAGACGAATGCGCTCAATTTCTTCCCGGGGAAGACGCATCTTGGCAGCAACACTGACGGCGTAATTTGCTACCTGCTGGCTGTGTAAATATAGATTTGCATTTTTGAGCTGAATCAGCTGCATTAGACTGGCGATGACGCTGTCAAAGGTGTCATCGCCAGAATAAATTTCAGGACCTTGCATAAGCGTTAACATAACCACCGCAAACTGCCTTTCATTTTTAAAAGTATACAAATTATATTCTATGTTTGACTAAAAAACAACAAAATCCTGCTGATAAATTTAAAAAACTATAAAATAGAACAAAGAAATTAAGATTTAATAGAATTCGTTCGAAATTATTGTTATAATGGAATCGTAATTTTCTGATTAAATTGTTTTTTTATAGGAGGCCTATAATGGGTATTAAGAATTGTCCAGAATGTGGTAAATTGTTTATGGAAAATCCCAGTGGTCTATGTCCGGAGTGTTATGCTAGAGAAGAAGTATATGAGCATCAGATTGGTGAATATTTACGGGAACACGGCAAAGCATCTGTCGAAAAAATTCATCAGGAGACAGGTGTTAAGGAAAAAATCATATTGCGTATGATAAAAAGCGGACGATTATTGGTGGATGGCATCAGTATGATCAGCTATCCGTGTGATATGTGCGGAGATCCTATTTATGAAGGACGCATTTGTACCAGATGCGGCAGCAGCTTTACCAAACAAGTCAAAGAAGCTTGGCAGAATAAGGAAAACATTGCCAGCCAGCGTGATGGATTACGAATGTACACTAAAGACGATTTTAAGAAATAACAACAAAATAATAAAAAACTTTATGGCAGGGATTAATGTCCCGGCCATTTTTGTCGATACTATTAGTGAAGGATTTTTTGGTTAGATTGTGAGGTGGAAATAAGATGATTATTTCAAACAAACAAATTCAAAGTGTGATGAAGGTATATAATGAGCAAAATAATGCAGGGAAAAATGCAAAGGCAGAGAAAGCACAGCCTGCTAAAGGAAAAGATCAGGTGATTTTATCATCAGGAGTACAAGAATTTGGTCAGGTGCTGCAGCGCGCGATTACGATATCTGATGTAAGACCAGAGAGGGTACAAGAATTGTCGAAAAAAATTCAAGAGGGTTCGTATAAAGTAGATTCAAAAGACATTGCGGATAAAATGATTGGACGCATACTTGTAGATGATCTGCTGTAAAGGAGAATATAGTGAAGAATAAATGGGGAAAGCTTACCGCTGTTCTTGAGAAGATGCTTATAATGTACCAAGCGATATTTGAACTAAGCCTTCAAAAGCGCGAAGTACTGGTACGAAGTAATGTACCTGAATTAGAAACAATTATGAAACAGGAAGAAAATATATGCTTTGAAGTAACGAGGCTTGAAAAAATACGTAAAAGTATCATGCAGGAACTTGCTGCTATATATGATATTACAGACTCTAATGTCACTTTGTCGCAGCTTGTTGAAATGGCTGACCAAGATGAGATTGGGAATTGTAAAAATGTTGAACAAGATCTTACCTCTATCATTTTTAAAATTTCTGAAGTAAATAATGTAAATAAAGAGCTCGTTGAGCAAGGATTGCTGATGGTAAACTACAGCCTCAATTTATTGGCTCAAAGTGCTGTTGACCCCACTTATCATCCCAATGAAAAGGCTTCCTTTTCGGTTCCCGGTAAGTCTTTATTTGACAGTAAAGCATAAGCAAAAAGAAAGGCTGACGTTATGATATTACAAGAAAAAGATGATTTGGTTGATGAGTTATTCGATATATTGGAACAGCTGGTGGCGATCTTTACTAGTTTGAAGGTTTCGAATGGTGACAAACAGCGAGTATTAGCGGTGGGTAATCTTGCTGATATGCAAATGATTGCTCAAAAAGAAGAGGAATTAGTTACACTTGTTAAGGTGTTGGAAGAACGCAGGATAGTTTTACAAGGTACGATTGATCCTTCTCATTCCTCGTTTAATCAGTTGCTGCCCTTGTTAGAAGAGTCAAGAAGGAATCAAGGAATTGCTTTATCCCAAGAATTACGACAGCTAGTAAAAGAAATGAACCTAATAAAGGAAGCGAATTCTATTGTTCTGCACAACTTTATAAAATTAGAAAATCATAAACGAAATGTTCTTTTCAAAGTGAGTACGGTACCGGAATATGGCGGTAATCATAGCTTTGGGAGTAATCATAGCATCTTTAATAAAATTGTTTAGATAGGAGAATGAGAATGGCATCTACTTTTGGCGGTTTAAATATAATGACGCTGGGGTTATCAGCACAGCAGCTTGCCCAAAATACGACGGGGCATAACACAGCTAACGCTAGTACTCCAGGATTTTCACGGCAAACGGTTAATTTGATTACCACTACTCCTCAGCAAATTTATACAGCAAATGGAATGTCCATGGCTGGTACGGGAGTTACTACAGCATCTATTACCAGAGCAAGAGATTTTTTAGTAGATACGCAATATTGGCAGAAAAATTCCACAAAAAACTATTGGTCAACTCAGTCGGATGTTCTTTCAAAGGTTGGAGAAATCTTTAATGATACAGAAAATGCTGGCATTCAAAATTCGATGGAACTATTTCAAAAAGCATTAGGGAATTTAGCTAGTAATCCTGGTGCACCCAGTACTCGTACGTCTGCTCGTGAAGCTGCTAGCGCCTTAGTACAGACATTGAAGACAAGTGGTAATAATCTTATAGCGCAAGCCAATGATGCATCAAGCCGCATTGATACGCAAATCAAACAAGTGAATAGCTATACTAAACAAATTGCTGCTTTAAATAAGCAGATTGTCAGCCAAGAAGCTACTGGTGCTACTGCCAATGATCTGCGTGACCAGAGAGATAAGCTGGTAGATGGATTATCTGCCTTGACCCAAATTAATGTATCGGAAGAAAAAACGGGTGCATATACAGTGATTATTGCAGGAGGGATATCCTTGGTGCAAGGAGAATACGCAACCGAACTCGACGTTGCATATGAAAAAAATATTCCTTATGGCTACGTAACAACTAAAATTACAGCTTTAGATGGTACTGTAAATGTTAACTTTAAAGATGGTTCCATTGCTAGTTTAAATAAACTTAGAGATATGACGATTAATGGATATTTAGATGATCTAGATGCCATGGCACAATCACTATTGCAAGATTTTAATACGTTACATAAAAAAGGAAAAACATTTGATTTGACTACAGCTGCAGATAATTTCTTTGGTGTCACTGGAGTTGATTACACGGATCCTACAAAAGATCCTACAAAACAAGCCTCTCCAACAAGTTGGCTTAGTGAGCTTAAAGTAAACGCAGATTTTTACACAAAAGATGGGACTAATCTCATTGCTGCTTCTGGTGCTTCCGCGGTAGGAACTGCGAATGGAGATAACGCAACGGCACTGAAGAATTGGCTGGTAGAGGATCCTTCGACACCATCTGCATCTTTGGGACGCAATAGCCTTACAGGTTACTATTCATCTATTGTGAGCACGATCGGTGTGCAGTCTCAGCAAGCTGAAAATGTGATGAAGAATCAAACTGTTATTTTCGATGCTGTCCAAACCACTCGTGAAGCCGTGTCCGGAGTAAGTATGAATGAAGAACTATCTAACATGATAAAATTTAAACAAGCTTACGATGCATGTGCAAAAATGTTGTCAACTATGAATTCTATGTTGGACACACTGATTAATATTAGATAAGGTAATGTAAGACAAAGGAGTGGAAATAAATGCGTGTAACCAATAATATGTTGAGTAATCAATTTTTGTCTGGATATCAAACAAGCTTGTCGCGTATGGCAAATATATCAGAGAAAATGATTGCAAACAAGAATATAAATAGACCTTCAGATAATCCCATAGGTGCGGTGAGAAATCTTAAATTTACAAACGCCAGCAGTACCAATGCATTATTTACTCAAAATGCAAATGATGCGATCTCTTGGATGAAAACCAGCGATTCCAATCTAGGATCGATGATATCAACTATGGCAAGCATTAAAACGGCTGTATCTGGTGCTATTTCTGCAAATCCCGCCACATCTTACCAAGCTATTGAAAAGCAAGTAGATGAAATGATAAAGAAACTAGTCCAGGATGCTAATTCTCAAGTTGGGGATCGTTACGTTTTTGGCGGACAAAAGGATGCAACAGAGCCCTTTACTATTAAATATGATACAAGTGGCAATATGACAGCGGTGGTTTACAATGGTACTTCTAAACAGCTGACAGACCCCACTTTACCATATGATGCTGCTACCAATCCATATATTGCAACGACTGCGAATAATGGGACAATAATGATGCAAGTCGTTCCAGGAGACAATAACCCTTATCGGGATAAGATTAATCAGGATGGTCAAGAAGTTTTTGGCGATATGTTGACTATAACAAAAACTGTAGATGGTGTGCCAACAACCTATACAAATGTTCCTACAGTATTCAAAAATTTACTGGAGATTAAACAGCATCTAGCCGATATTCAAACAGGGGCAAACGGGGTGACGGCAAGCACTTTGTCTAACGATCTAGGCACGCTTGAAAAAGATCGTGACTACATCATTTCGGCACAAACGACAGTGGGGGCAAGGCAATCTTCATACCAGACAATAGTGGATCGTTTGACAGCTGATTCGCTGATTATTGCACAAGATGCTAAGGACAATGACGGCTATGATGCAGGTAAAGCTAGTATTGAATCGCAATTGGCGCTCAATGCTTATAATACGCTACTATCGGTAGGTGCAAGTGTGTTACCGAAGTCCTTAGTAGATTATTTGTAATAAGAACATTGCTTATCGCAAGTATGAGGCAAAGGAGGGCAATAGGATCTTGAAACCAATTGAAATTCAAATTCATCAAGTATCGGGACAGATTGGATTAAATACTATAAAACCGATTATGAATTTGAAAATTACTGATCCTGATATTCAATTGAAGACAACGTCTGTCAATTTAGATTTATCAATTGAACCTTCTGAGATATTTATTAACTCACAGGCTTCTTTTGAAAGCATGGGTCTACAAGGAACGTATTCTTTTGCCAGCTCTTTAGCAGAAGATGCTAAGCAATCTTGCATCCGGGGGATTGAACGAAGGGTTTCTACAATGCGTCAAATGGAAGATCCTAAGAGTGGCTCTGTTGGGCAAATTGTTGCCGCAGCAAGTAAACCTTCTGAAAAGCAGTTGGTGATTGGTCTTTCTCCGTCAGTAGGGCCTGATATTTCGGCAAAGTTAGGAACGATAAAAGGAACTTACACTCCTGCCCGCGTTGAAGCTAATGTAAAGGAAGGTTCCTTCACCAACAACTTTACTTGGGGAAGAGTGGATATCTATATGGAACGAGAGCCATCTATTGACATTAAAACATAACCGGAGGGTGAATCATGGAGAAAAAAATACACTTTCCCAAAGGATTAATCGGTTTAGAAAATTATCGTGATTTTACAGTTTCAGCATTGCCTGACCAAACCCAATTCTGGTTATTGCAAAGTTTAGAAAATGAGCATTTTGGATTGGTAATTACCAATCCATTTTGGTTTTTGCCAGACTACGAATTTCAACTAGAAGAAGGACAAGCAGACCAAATCGGAGAACTCTCCAAATTAGAAGTTTTCGTTACTGTAAACGTAGCAGCCACTCCTGAGAAAATCACCGCAAATCTTATGGGACCAATTGTGTTGAATCAACAGACTGGTATCGGATTTCAAGTGTTAGTTTCCAATAAAAAATATACAGCGCAATATAATTTGATGTTTGCAAATTTGGCGGGGGGTTAATCATATGTTAATTTTAACCCGTAAAAAAAACGAGACATTACGTATTGGTGATGATATTCTGATAACGATTGTTGATGTACAAGGGGATCAGGTTCGTTTGGGAATCACAGCACCCCGGGATGTGTCGATATTAAGACAAGAGCTATATGAGACGGTTAGAGATTCTAACACCCAAGCTGCTTTGACGGTACAAAATATTGATGTACTATCTTTGTTGAAAAAAATGCCAAATAAAGATGAAAAAAGGTGAAATTAGAAGGTACAAGTTGATATAGAGAGAAATATGAAGTAAAAATGGTATTTTTAAGGTGAATTTAGCTGAAATAGGCAAAAATTATGCTTAATATACTAGGACAAGGTTACGATATATATAGTGACAGTAAAAATTACTGAATGACGCAGCTGGCCAGCGGTCATATTATTGTAGGCAAGGATGCCACAATTTAAAATTCAAGGAGGAAATAAAAATGAGTGTTATTAATACAAATATTGCGTCTTTAAATTCCTGGAAAAATCTTCAGGCTAGCCAAAACAGCTTCAATAGCTCTTTGGAAAAATTATCTTCCGGTAAAAAAATCAACAGGGCTGCTGATGATGCATCAGGTCTTGCTATCAGCGAAAAAATGACTGCTCAAATTAATGGTTTGGATCAAGCAGCACAAAACTCCCAAAATGGTATTTCAATGATTCAAACAGCTGAAGGTGCATTGAATGAAACCACTGCAATTCTGCAACGTATGCGTACACTGGCAATTGCATCCAGAAATGATACTAATACAAATGCAGATCGTACACAAACTCAAAAAGAAGTGACGCAATTGCTTGCGGAAGTTCAACGTATTGCTAAGGATACAGAATTTAATACGAAAAAATTGGTAGATGGTAGCGCTGCTACTTCTGGTTTTACTTTCCAAATTGGTGCTAATCAAGGACAAACAATTGCTGTGAAAGTTGCTAATATGAGTACTGGTACCAATGGTTTGAATATAGCTGCTGTTACTCTTGCCAATGCTTCTGGGGCTTCTAAAGCAATTTCTGCTATTAGTAAGGCTCTAAGTAGTGTTGCCAGTACTCGCGCTGATTTGGGTGCTGTTCAAAATCGTTTAACTCATACGGTAAACAACTTGCAAGTGGCTTCTGAAAACCTCAGTGCTGCTCGTTCTAACCTGCAAGATACTGATATGGCGAAAGAAATGGCTAACTACAGCAAACAGCAAGTACTGATTCAATCCGGTACTGCTATGCTTGCACAAGCTAACCAATCTTCACAATCAGTTCTTAAATTGTTACAATAATAATAGTGATTTCGAGTTTAAACCGGCCGGCGATATGCCGGCCGGTTTTTAATAGTAAAGGAAGGGTTGCCAAATGAAGATCGATGCGGTTAACTCACCTGTGATGATACAGAAGGCGGAGAACAAAGGAAATAATGAACCCGCTCTTACGGCTGAAAAGCATAAAGAAAGCTTCTCGGGTGAGATTGATTCCTCCAAATTGCAAGATGCTGTGGAACAACTCAATAAAAAAAGCAAAGAAAACAATTATGATGTACAATTTGCTGTTTACAAGGATACGAAGCGTGTGATTGTACAAGTCGTGGATAAAACCACCAAGGAGGTTATTTCTACCTATCCTCCCAAGCAGATTTTAGAGATGGCAAGAATGGTGGAACAAGAATTTAAGGTGCTTGATAAAAAAGTTTAGGAAGAAGGTGAAATGTCATGGCTACTTCGTCTCTTTCGTTGTCAACGGCGACCTCCCCCTCTCTTGGAACTAATCGTATGAACAGTACGGTGGGAGGACTGGATATTGATGCCTTGGTAAGTGCGACTATTCAGGCAAAGAGTCTGCCCATTACTTTACTTCAAAATAAAAATACCCGTCTGCAATCTCAAATGAATGATTATAAGGCAATTCGTTCTTCCTTGCTCAATTTGCAGTATGCAGTCACGGATTTGACTTACGCCAGTGCTTTTTCGGGGAGGAAAGCGTCCTCTACCGATGAAAAGGTGGTGACTGCCAGTGCTCAAAACGGCAGCACCAATGGTAGTTATGTGATTACCGTGGGATCGATGGCTACGGTTACCAGTAATACCAGCTCTGTTCTGGGAAACGCCGGACGCAAATCCTATACTACGGGAACCCGTGAGTATGATTCGGGAACTGCTGTTACAAGTGGCACATTGACGATTAATGGGGTGGGAATCAGTATCAATGCAGGGGATGATCTTTCTGCAATTGTGAATCGTATTAATGCTTCGACGGCGGGGGTCAAGGCTTCTGTCGGGGAAGATAAGAAGGTGACCATTACCCAGAATACAGCCGGCCCGACGATGACTATTACCGGCGATACCAGTGGATTCTTAGCGAATTCGGGCATTACGACGGGGAGTGGAAGCGCGGGAAATGTGGATACCAGTGCCGGCAAAAAAGCCTATGTAGTGGGAGCGCCAGGGCTTTCCAATCTTAATACCCCTATTGGCACAACCTCTGCTATTAAGGCGGGCACCTTTTATATCAATGACAAGGCGATTGAGGTAAAAACGACAGATACGATCAATACAATTGTGAATAAAATTACGGCCTCCGGTGCCGGTGTAAAGGCTACTATTGATGCAGTCAGCGGCACCATTACTCTCACCCAAAACACGGCGGGAAAAGACAATAAGATTACTTTAGGATCAGAAGGCACTACGAATTTCTTCACTGCTGCCGGTATTCAGCAAGGGAATGTGGTTGGAGGCGTGAACTCTGATGCAACTAGTACACTGAATGAGGTTTTTACAGGCGGGAATGCCATTGTCGGCGGGTATTTTTCTATTAATGGTACGTTTTTCGAGGTCGATCCGACAAAGGATACGCTTACTACCATTATTAACAAAATTAATAGTTCAACAACAGCCGGCGTCACGGCGTTTTATAACTCGGACACCGGTACGTTGGCACTGACTTCCCAAACGGCCGGCCAGAAGGATATTACACTAGGAGGGCCAGGATCGGATGATTCCAACTTCCTCTCTAAAATCGGACTGGTACAGGGGAATCAAAAAACCGGTAAAGATGCCTCTGTGACTGTAAACGGTTTAGCGGTAACGCCTGTGAATAATAAGGTGACATTTAACAATAATACCTTCACACTTATGGGGACAGGAACGGCTACGGTTTCGGTTGAAAATGATACGGAGTCCGTTGTAAAAAAAGTGCAGGCCTTCATTACTGCCTACAATTCTGCCATTGATGCGGTTTATGGCAAGTTGAATGAGGGAGGGGGAAAGGATCTTAACTCCAGTTCTGATCCTTCTGTAGGGAATCTGTTTGGTGATTCGACGCTGACAACGATTAATAGTATGCTCAGGTCAATCACCTCCAATATTGTAACGACGCAGGATAGCAGTATGCAGCAACTTTCTCAAATGGGTATTACAAATGGTAAGCCTGGGGTATATGATTTAGACAAGGTGAAGAATGGGCATTTGGAGCTGGATGAAGCCAAGCTTAAAAGCGCCCTGCAATCGAATCCTGATGCTGTTGCTTCGCTGTTTGGCAATACGACCAGGTCTGTCAGCGATGAAACCATTTCTCCAGACCCGGCGGGAGCAGAAAAAACATTTACTCTTAAGCATGTCTCCTTATCAGGGAAGAATAGTGTTGTTGTTGATGGCATCACCTATACGGAGGTTTCCGGGACACCGAAGAAATATAACACCAATCCGGCAACTTTTAACCCAGCTACGGATTCGAAGGATCGTGAATATTCCCTGGATTACGCTACGGGAAAAATTACCTTTGGTGATCCTCCGTCCGCCACTGCCGTTATAAAGGTCAGCTATAATTACGATATCGACTCCGGAAGCAGTGAGGCAGGACTCTTTGTGCAGTTGAAGACCAAATTGGAAGAAAACACCAAATATGGTGGACAAATTGATACTATTTCGGGGGTGGATGGGTATATTAGTAAAAATCTGAAATACAATAATGAGCGAGTTTTAGATTTGAAAACCCGATTGGTAGCAGAACAGGACAGATTATATAGCCGCTATCAAAGTATGCAGAAAATTTTAGCGTCTCTTCAGTCGCAGGGATCCTATTTGACATCTATGTTTGCCAGTTTGAATAGCGGCAAGTCGTAATGTACTTTCATTATAATGGTTAACGCCGTTTGTTAACCATTATAATGATACTATATAATGTTCACTAGTGTTTAGTTGTGTTAACTTGGAGGAAGGTATGGGGAATTATTTACATGAGGAAGTGCTTAGGCTACTGGTTCAGTATAACACATCCTATGCGAGGCCGATGAATTCCCACGAAATCGGCGAGATATTACGAGTTACGCCATCTTATATTCGCAGCCAATTATCCCAGTTGGTAAAAAAACAACTGGTGGGAGTGCGCAGGGGCAATGGCGGCGGATATTATGGAATGCAAGAGGAGAGACGGCAAAATGCAGATAACGAATATGAAGGTAAGTGAAAAACAGTTTGAGGAATTGGGTGCCAGCTTAGAGTATATGAAGAATTATTTATATAATGTAGCACAGGGGTGTCAAGAGTTGCCAGCGATGTTTCATGGAGGCGATAAGTCACAATCCTTAGAGACATTGGCGCAGATTTTGGAGGGGGTAGAGTATTATCAGAAATTATTGAAGTCTGCCGCTATTTTACTAACAATTGATTTTTCAGAAGTGTTATTTAAAAATCTGTCAATTACCTTATTTTTTTCCCATTTATGCCAGATTTTCTCTAGTGTTATGGAGGCCGTTGAAAATGAAGATTATTCCTTGTTGACAGATGTTATTGAATATGATTTGGTACCTGCATTTGCTGCTGCGCAAGGAATAATGGCAAAGGTGCAGGAACGATATGAAGAAAGGGCTATGTAGATTGATGGAAGAGACACAAGGTGTATGGGAAGCGGCGAATTGGGCTGTGTATAAGGAACGTCATCATATTGAGAAGTTCGAGGCTTCTGTTCATCCGGAGAGATTTGAGATAAAAGACAGCCGGGCAGGTTTGCCAACTGTAAGGGTAATGTCTTCAAAGGACAAATGGGTTTTTCTACATAGTTCTGTTGACCCTGTGAGAGAGGCCCAAAAGGTTGCAGATGGTGTTTCTGCCGAAGGGGGGCGGGTCATTGTTGTTTATGGCTTCGCCTTAGGATATTTGGCAGAGGCATTACTGGAAAGAGTAAATGAGAAAAGTCGGATCTTTATCATTGAACCGGATTGGGAGTTGTTTCGTGCAGCAATGGCTGCCAGGGATTTGCGCCGGATTTTCTTAGATAAGCGAGTGTATGTCCTTGTAAGCAAATCTTCGAAAACATTTAAAGACTATCTGTCTCAAGTTTATGATACTTCCAGGCATAAGGATATTATAACAACCGGATTAGCCGGGCATGAGACCGTGTATGCCGATTTTTACTCTCAAGTTCTTAGAAATATTAAAGATATGGTGAGTGCCAAGTTGGTTAATTTGGTCACTATGGTAAAGCTGGGGTCCAATTTTGCTACGAATTCGTTATTGAATCTGGCAGATTACTGCACGAATCCCGGTGTAGCATCGTTGTTTGATCGCCTGGCAGGGTGGCCGGCTATCATTGTAGCAGCAGGGCCGTCCTTGAATAAAAATATTCATTTATTAAAAGAGGCAAAGGGCAAGGCTGTTATTGTTGCAGTGGGGACGGCTGTTAAGGCATTAAAAAAGTGGGATATTGAGCCGGATTTTATTTTCAGCATTGATCCTCATCCTCTGAATTATGAGCATTTACGGGGAGTGGATGTAGGAGAAGCTGCTTTGGTTGCTGAAATACAATCCCATCATATGATTTTTGAAAATTACCGGGGACCTATCTTTGTATCGGGGGATGTACCGATATTAAAATGGTTTGGCGATAGTATAGAGAAAAAGGGGCGAATTGAAAGCGGAGGCTCCGTAGCAAACAATGCCTTTGTGGCAGCTTATAAAATGGGAGCCGACCCCATTGTTTTAGTGGGGCAGGATTTAGCCTATGCACCGGATGGACATTCCCATGCTTCCGGGACCAACTATGAGAATCAGATTTACTCCGGAGGAGAAAATGTGAATTTTTTCAAGGTGAAGGCTAATGATGGAGGCACCCTGATTACAGACCGTGCATTTTATCAATTTCTTGCTTTCTTTAAAAATTGGATTGAGAAATATGACCAACGTAAATATATAAATGCTACGGAAGGCGGGGCGTTTATTGAAGGTACTAAGGTGATGACCTTGCGAGAGGTGCTGGATCAATATTGTCAGCAGGAAGTGGATGTAAAGGAGGTTATTCGGGAGGCGAAAGCTTCATTTGAAATGCCAAAGATGGAAGTTGTCCTGAAAAAACTGGAGTTGCGCCTAAAGGATACGAAAAAAACCATCATTGAAGCCAATCGAGCCATTAAGCATTTAAAGGAATTGGAAAAGGCTTGCGAAAATAGACAGGCAAAAAAAATGCAGCAACATTTAAAAACTGTAGATGGAATATACAGGAAATTTAAGAAAGATCGGTATATACGCGAAGTCGTTGAGGAATTCTTTCAGCGTGATTTGCACAGAGTGTTCTCAAGAACCTATGAGGCAGAGTATTCAGAGCAAGATGATTTTCATGCTGCCATTGAGGATTACAGTCTTTATTATGAGAAGCTGATTGAAGGAGCAAAAGCAGTAGAGGGCTTGCTTTTGCGTTGTATCGAAAATGTAAAGGGGAAGATGTGCAATGATTACCAATCCTTATGATCACTATAAACGTATGCAGGTGGAAACATCCAGTCAGGGGCGATTGATCATTATGCTTTATGATGGGGCCTTGAAAAATCTGCGCAATGTACAAGTTTGCATTGCCCGGAAGGATATTAATGGCGCTCATAATTTATTAATCAAAACCCAGGATATTATTAAGGAATTGAATACAACCTTGAATATGAATGCGGGGGAAATTGCTCAGAATCTTCGCAAGCTGTATGTGTATATGATCAAGCGATTAGTGGAGGCCAATGTTACAAAGGATACTGAGAAGGTGGGAGAGGTCATCGAACTGTTGTCCACATTAAAAGAAGGTTGGGATAGTATTATATTAAAAAATAAGACGGTAACTGCGCCTTAATGGAGGATGAAGATGCAACAAGAAGACAAGGGTTTGCTTTTTATAAAGCATTATAGTCATCTTAGGCGATTATCTGCTGATTTGCTAAAGGCGATTAAAGGGGAGACGTTGGAGATTGCAACTGATCTGATTGCTCAGAAACAAATTATTATAGACCGTATTGCAATTTTGCAAGGGGAAGTTGACATAGATGATTGTCCAGAGGAAGTGAAGGAGAAGCTGAAAGTATTATTTGATGAAATTACTGTCAGTGAAGAGGAAAGTCGGCAGATTTTAAAGAACAATTGTTCCGGTCTTAGTAAAAAAATGCTGGCAGGGCGCAAGGAAATTACGATTCAGCAAGCTTATGAAAGCCGTTCTTTTGAAGAAAATGGGAATATGCTGAATATTGAAAAGTAACGGGATCAGATGGTTTGAAAGGGATTTTGAGAATGAATCTAAAAGGAAAAAAAATTTTAGTAACGGGATCAGATGGTTTCATTGGTTCACATCTTGTGGAAGAGCTGGTACGTCAAGGGCATGAGGTAAGGGCCTTAGTTTTGTATAATTCATTTAATTCTTGGGGGTGGTTGGATGCTGCGCCAAAGGAGATTCAGAGCAGCATCGATGTTCATGCAGGCGATATTCGAGACCCTCACGGAGTGAAAGCGGCAATGTTAGGTTGTGATGTAGTACTCCATCTGGCAGCACTCATTGCCATACCTTATTCCTACCATTCACCAGATACGTATGTAGATACGAACATTAAAGGAACGTTGAACATTTTGCAGGCGGCACGAGAACTTGAGATAGAAAAAATTGTTCATACTTCTACCAGCGAGGTGTATGGTACTGCACGCTTTGTTCCTATTACGGAAGAACACCCATTGCAGGGACAGTCTCCCTATTCGGCAACGAAAATTGGTGCTGATCAATTAGCGATGTCCTTTTATAATTCCTTTAATATGCCTGTATCAATCATACGTCCCTTTAACACGTATGGTCCACGCCAATCTGCCAGAGCGATTATTCCTACCGTAATCACTCAAATTGCTGGTGGAAAGCGTGAAATCAAGTTAGGAGCACTCCATCCTACCCGAGATTTTAACTATGTGGCAGATACTGTCAGAGGGTTTATTGCTATGGCTCAATCTGATTCAGCAATCGGGGAAGTAATCAATATCGGCAGTAACTATGAAGTATCTATTGGTGAAACAGTCAATCTGATTGCAGAGGTTATGGGGGCAAAGATTGATATTGTCGCTGATGAAGCAAGATTGCGGCCTGCTAAAAGTGAAGTGGAACGATTATGGGCTGATAACCAGAAAGCCAAAAGACTTCTTGGATGGGAACCTCTCTACGGTAGTAAAGATGGTTTAAAAAGGGGGTTAGCAGATACGGCGGCGTGGTTTACTCAGGAGGAAAATTTGAAACAATACAAAGCCGATATCTATAATATATGAGAAGCGAGCGTTTTAATATAGATGTTGTGATTGCAGCTTTAAAAAGTACTTTACCAATAGAGAAGCAGGAAAAGGTTGCCCTTCATGAACCGTATTTTGGGGGAAATGAATGGAAGTATATAAAAGAGTGCCTAGATACCGGATGGGTTTCCTCCGTGGGTAAATATGTGGATCAATTTGAACAAAAATTGGCCGAATATACAGGTGTCAAAAAGGCAGTTGCAGTAGTGAATGGAACTGCTGCACTACATGTCGCCCTTAAAATAGCAGGGGTAATAAGGGATGATGAGGTTATTGTGCCGACTCTTACCTTTATTGCTACTACTAACGCTATCACTTATTGTGGTGCAGTCCCTCATTTTGCTGATAGTGAAGAACGTACATTGGGCTTAGATCCTTATAAATTAGACGCATATTTAAAGGAATTTTCGGAAGTGAGGAAAGATGGTTGCTTTAATAAAAATACGGGGCGTAGAATCAAAGCAGTGCTTCCAATGCATACTTTTGGGCATCCTGTAGATTTAGATCCTCTAGTTGAAGTATGTCAGAAATTTAAGCTAGAATTGATTGAAGATGCAGCCGAATCTTTAGGATCTTTTTACAAAGGGCGTCATACAGGGAATTGGGGCAAGTTGTCTACATTGAGCTTTAATGGTAATAAAACGATCACAACTGGTGGTGGTGGTGCTATTTTAACCAATGATGAAGAGTTGGGAAAAATGGCTAAACATATCACTACAACGGCCAAATTGCCTCATAGATGGGATTTCCAGCATGATCAAGTTGGCTTCAATTATCGATTGCCTAATATTAATGCGGCTTTGGGGTGTGCGCAACTGGAGCAATTGCCAGGCTTTTTGGCACGAAAAAGAACTTTAGCTGAGGAATATATGGAAAGCTTTTCTGCCATACCTGGGATGCAAATCTTCCGTGAGCCAAGCTTTGCTGAGAGTAATTATTGGCTAAACGTTTTACTGTTAGAAAATGATTATAAACAATATCGCGATACAATATTAGAAGCCACTAATATTGCTGGAATAATGACTCGTCCTGCATGGATATTGATGCATAAGCTACCAATTTTTACATCGTGTCCGCATATGGATTTAGCTATGGCAGAAAATATCGAAGCACGTCTTATAAATATTCCTAGTAGTGTTAAATTAAGTAAGAAATAAATGTGGAACAACAATTAAAAGAAGGTAACTTTGTGTGTGTGGCATTTAGCTTACTTAAACTCAGATTTTTTCTTACAAAAAGTAATGGATATAGAAGTTATGGGAAATCTAGGAAAGCTATATACAGAGAGGTATTTTTTCAAGGGTTTGGTTAAAGCTAGGCCTAAATAAAAGTAATTTAAGTGTAAGCAGGTGTTTTCTTTGATTTCAAAACGGATAATTTGTGTGGTGACAGGCACGCGCGCGGAGTATGGACTATTGAGCCCTTTACTACATAAAATTAAGAATGATGATGATCTGGTATTACAATTGATTGTTACAGGGATGCACCTTTCACCAGAGTTTGGGCTGACGTATAAAGAAATAGTGACAGATGGATTTCAAATTGATGCAAAAGTAGAAATGCTCATGTCTAGTGATACTCCCGTAGGAATTGCAAAATCAATTGGAATGGGTACTATCGGATTTGCTGATGCTCTTGATCGGTTACAACCTAATCTTATGGTTGTTTTGGGAGATCGTTATGAGATCTTGGCCGCGGCACAGGCTGCAATGGTGGCTAAGATCCCTATTGCACATATTGCAGGGGGAGATACAACAGAAGGTGCTTTTGACGAAGCTATTCGACATAGTATCACGAAGATGTCCCATTTGCACTTTGTAACAAACGAGAGTGCAGCGAAAAGGGTCAGACAGATGGGCGAAAACCCTAAGCATATTTATTGTGTCGGTAGCCCAAGTATTGATCTGATTAAGAATATGGAGCTGCTTAATAAAGATGAGTTGGAAAAAGATCTTAATTTTGCATTTAAGTCTCATAATCTTTTAGTAACTTTTCATCCTGTTACTCTAGAAGACGAACATCCTGCGGAGCAGTTTCAAGAGATACTAGATGGGTTAGATGCATTTGGTGAGGAGCTAGGTGTCATATTTACCAAGCCTAACTCGGATACTTACGGGCGGTTATTAATTCAGATGATTGATGAGTATGTAGCCAAGCGTCCGCATCATACATGTGCCTACACAAGCTTAGGGCAAAAACGTTATTATAGTGTACTTGCTCAAGTGGATGCCGTCTTGGGCAATTCTTCAAGTGGACTATATGAGGTTCCATCATTTAAGAAAGTAACAATTAATGTGGGAGATAGGCAAAAGGGACGTATTCAGATAGAATCAGTAATTAACTGTGCAACAGAAAAGAAGGCTATTATTAATGCAATCAAAGATTCATTTACAATAGACTGTTCAAATATTGTGAATCCCTATGGTGACGGTACCAGTTCACAAAAAATCGTAAATGTGTTAAAAGGTAATTTTGATGTAAGAGGATTAATTAAAAAACATTTTTTTGAGGTGGATTGCTCGAAATGAATCAAACAGTTAAGACCTATATCATAGCCGAGGCTGGAGTTAATCATAATGGTTCATTGGAGATAGCGAAGAAGCTGATTAATGTTGCGGCAGAGTGCGGAGCTGATGCTATAAAGTTTCAGACATTTCGTGCTGAAAAATTGGTAAGTAAAGATGCAAAAAAGGCTGACTATCAGAAACGGACTACAGAAGTTGATGAATCTCAGTTTGATATGATTAAAAAATTGGAATTAGATGAGACGGCTCACCACGAATTAATACAGTATTGTAGTGATCGAGATATACAGTTTTTATCGACTCCCTTTGATTTGGAGAGCCTGATATTTTTGACAAATGAGTGTGAATTGCCCTACATCAAGATTGCTTCCGGAGAAATTACCAACTCACCATTTTTATTAGAAATTGCCCGTATGGGTAAGGCTGTTATCTTGTCAACTGGTATGAGTACATTAGGTGAAATAGAGCAGGCTTTAGGTGTGCTGGCATTTGGATACATTGATAAAGGGAAGAAACCTACTGTAGAAGCCTTTCAAATGGCGTATTCCTCGATAGAGGGACGTCAGTTATTGCAACAAAAAGTAAGTTTATTGCATTGTACTACTGAATACCCTGCACCGTTTTCAGAAGTGAATTTAAAAGCAATGGATACGTTGCGGAGTGCTTTTGGTTTAACAGTTGGTTTTTCTGATCATACACCCGGTATTGCTGTCCCAATTGCGGCAGTGGCTCGTGGTGCAATGATTATTGAAAAACATTTTACGTTAGATAGTAACCTTCCAGGACCAGATCATGAAGCGTCATTGGAACCACAAGAATTAAAAAAAATGATTGAGGCAATACGCCAAATTGAAATGGCTTTAGGATGCTCCTACAAAATCCCAGTACCTTCAGAGATTAAGAATAAGGCTGTGGCTCGCAAAAGCCTGGTTGCTAGTCAAGTAATCAGAAAGGGCGAAACGTTTACAGAGCAAAACCTAACAACGAAACGTCCAGGAACAGGTTTAACTCCACTGTTTTATTGGGAGTGGCTGGGAAAAATTGCCGAGCGAGATTACGAACAGGATGAAAGGATAGGAATATGACACGTCCTATTATTATAGTAGGTGCAGGAGGCCATGCCAAAGTAGTAATCGATACACTACTGGCATCCTCTTCAGAAATCATTGGTGCTACTGATTCTAATCCAGAAAAAATTGATACCCGAATTCTGGGATTGCCGGTAATCGGTACAGACGAAGTGATTTTGCAGTATAATCCAGAGGCGATTTATTTGGCCAATGGGATCGGTTCAGTCGGATTGCCTGCAATTCGCATGAAGATTTTCAATTATTTTAAGAGATTAGGTTATTCGTTTATTTCGTTACGGCACCCTTCTGCTGTTGTTGGTTTGGACGTTGTGGCAGCAGAAGGCACTCAGATTATGGCAGGAGCGATTATTCAGCCCGGTTGCCGTATCGGATTGAATGCGATTATAAATACAGGAACTTTGATAGACCATGACTGTGTTATCGGTTCCCATGTCCATTTGGCTCCCGGGGCAACTCTTTCGGGAGGTGTTAGCATGGAGGATGGTGTACATATTGGGGCTGGCGCTGTTCTTATTCAAGGAATTCAAATCGGTAAAAACAGTATGGTGGGCGCAGGAGCGGTGGTTGTGAAAAATGTGCCGGAGAACACAAAGGTAATTGGTGTGCCGGCACGGGAGGTATTGTCATGGCGGACATAATAGAAGGTTTTATAGACGGGGGAGCCGAAAGCTGGGAAGAAAAAAATTGGACTTCGTATTTGACTTCTTATCAGAAACGGTATCCTGGCAGTATGCTGGCTGACAGGCAAGCTGTAGTTGATAGTGGTGTCAGGGTTGAGGTATTGACTAGTCGCAATGGACTTCTTACAATGCGCGGGACGGTAAGGAATGGCCAAAGGGTTTTTTTTCATAGTTCGGTTGATCCGGTTAAAGAAGCCCAGCGGGTAGTCAGTGCCCTTGAGGTACAGTTTGGTATGGTGGTTGTAGTATATGGGCTGGGTCTTGGTTATTTGGCGGAGGCTCTCTTAGAAAAATTAGATGATGGTACTTCTTTATTTGTGGTGGAACCAGATCAGAATGTCTTTCAGCAGGCAATGAGGGCACGAGATTTGCGTGGTCTTTTCACTTCTGATCGGGTCTATATTCAGGTTGGCGATTCGAGGTTTAATCTTGAAGATCATTTGTCTGCTCTTTATAGTGCTACTCGCTTTCAAAATGCCGTATTGACTGGGTTGAACGGTCATCAAACTGTGTATAATGATTTTTATTCAGAGTATCTGGAAGGTATAAAGCAGGTGATGAACCGGGTAGTGATGGAGTTTCGGACATGGACTACTATTGGTGATCGTATCGTTTCCAGTACGATTTTAAATTTTGTTGATTATTGTACGCATCCAGGAGTTCAGTCCCTATTTAATAAGATGGTTGGTATGCCGGCTATTATTGTAGGTGCCGGACCATCGCTTGATCGTAACATTGCGTTGTTGCGTGAGGCTAAGGGGCGGGCAGTGATTATTGCTGTGGGAACAGCAGTAAAAGCCTTGCAAAAGCAGGGCGTTGTTCCTGATTTTGTTGTTAGTATTGATGCAGGCGCATATAATTATGAGCACTTTAAGGAATTTAATGGTCAGGATACGGCTTTGTTGACAGATGTTCAAACCTATCCGCAAATTTTGCAGACGTTTCAAGGACCTATTTTTGTTGCAGCGTTTCACTCATTTATTTTAAACTGGTCTGATGGTGCTGTGGAAGAGAAGGGTGGTTTGGAGACAGGGGGAACGGTAGCCAATAGTGCCATGACGGCAGCTTATAAAATGGGGGCCGATCCCATTATTTTTGTCGGTCAGGATTTGGCTTTTGCACGGGATGGTCATACCCATGCAGCCGGGACTAATTATGAACAAGTTCTGTCTGGGGCAGGAGAAGATGGAGAGCGTTTCTATGTCAAAGCCAACGACGGCGGGGAGGTATTAACGAACCGAAAATTTGACTATTATCGTTTGTTTTTTGAAAGGTGGATAGGGCTTAATACGGATCGCAGGTATATTAATGCCACTGAGGGCGGTGCTCTGATTGCAGGCATGCAGATCATGGCGTTGCATGAGGTGCTCAATGTGTACTGTCAAGAGGAGGTGGATGTGCGGTCTGTAATCCAGGAGCAGCAGGAGGGCTGCAAGCTATCTGAGGAGGAGGCGATTGCCATTCTCTACCGCCGTTTGGCAGATGCCGACCGGATTTTGGATATAGCTACGTCGGTTGTTAAGGGAGTAAAGCAATTGCAGCAGGCCTGTGAAAAAAGAAATTCCGGTAAAATGCAGAAGGTTGCTCGCAATATTAACCGAATTTTTAAGGGGTTTGAGGAGGACCCTTATATACGTCCGGCAGTTGAGATTCTGGCGCATTATACGATTCAACAAATTAATTATCGGCGAAATAGAGCGCTTTATGCTGAGGATAGCGACGTTCAAAAGGCTGTTGCTGATTATGACATTTATTATAAAAAAATCTATGAAGAAGTAAAGCGTGTGAAAGGCTTGATAGAAGAGGCCATAAAGTGTGCTGAGGAGAGGTATAATTGAGGTGAATATCCATGTTCGATAACAAATCAATACTAATTACTGGTGGCACAGGTTCGTTTGGTAAGTGTTGTATTAAGACCATATTGGAAAGGTACAGACCAAAGAGATTGATCGTTTTCTCTCGTGATGAATTAAAACAATATGAAATGCAACAGGAATTTAATGAACCATGTATGAGATATTTTTTAGGTGATGTACGAGATGCTGAGCGATTGAAACAGGCGATGCGGGGTGTGAATTATGTGATTCATGCCGCTGCCCTAAAACAAGTTCCAGCTGCGGAGTATAATCCTATGGAATGTATC